>JBEBRZ010000041.1:0-32343 GCA_040394615.1 Sphingobacterium mizutaii | reverse complement strand
GTAGGAGGATTACTGAGATATTCTTTTCATGGTACACATGAAGGGCTCGCCCTTGCAGCGCTTATTATCCTATTAAGTGCCTTTCAAATCATCTATAAACAGTTTAAAGAACTGTAAAAAATAGAGCTAAGCGTCAAATTAAATTTATAAGCTTTCACTTTATATAACATAGGTATGTTTTTTGTAACTGATATTGTGTAGATCAATACAATAAAGAAATGAAATGTTTATTTCCCGTTTTTTCGCTACTATTCCTGATGGTATCCTGTAATAATAATTCAAATTCGGACACCTCACAATCTCATGTAGATAGTCCCTCTTCCATTCAGGATAGTCTTAGTCATTTTTCGGAAGTGTTAAGGCTTAAGACTGATTGGGATTCTATTGAGCATCATAAGATAGCTAAAGAATCTGATACGATTATATTAAACAGTGCTGATTATACAAAACTCGAGGCGGTTATTATAAGTAAGAAAGCCGGAAATATCCGTATAAATCAAATCCTCCTTCCGGAGAATCAAAGTGATGGTCCTTTTGGAAAAGATATTGCCTATCCTCTTGAAAAGAATAAAGAATATAAACTTATTATTGGAGAAAGTCTTATGCAAGGAGATGCTTTTGAAGGGGATTATACGCTGCGATTTAGAGGACAAAACTAAAAGAACCTAGCAATCTGGGAAAAAGCTAGGTTCAAACGATAACATATTTATATTTAGAAACTATTCAGATTGTACCTTATTGTGACTCCGTAAGTTCTTGGGTCACCAATAATTCCCGCATATTGTCCATAGCTACCGGGAGCTGCTAATAGCTGTTCGTAATAGTCTTTGTTTGTGAGGTTTCTGCTCCAAACAGAGACTGAAATACCATTCTGAGCTTTAAAACCAAGTCTTGCATTTAGCAATGCATAACCATCAATGTTTAAATATTGAGAAGGCGAGGGGCTTGATGAGAATTCAGAGCGATAGAATAAATCAGATCCCAGAATGAAGGAGCCATCAAGTCCTAATAGCTTTCCTTTCTGAGTCAATTCTGCTCCTAATGATGAGGACCATTTTGATATTCCCGGCAACCTACCTCCGGATATATCTTTGAAGGCCTCTGCCCCTCCCACTTCTTCTAAAGGTACCGGAGCATTCGTAAACTTATCGTACTTACCATCCGCGTATGCTGCTGCTGCATTCAGTCGAAGGTAATTTCCTATACGTAAGCTTGCATCTAGCTCGATTCCCTTCACACTTACTTTTTCTGCATTTGCCAGGTAACCTCTATTTACACCCGGCTCAGGAGTCTGTACCAAGGTTTGATAATCTTTGATGTCCGTTTGATATAAAGTAAGGTTAACGATAGCATTCCTACTTGGACTAGTTTTTATCCCTATTTCTTTATGATTTACTGACTCTGGTTTTACTCTTGCCAAATCCAACAGCACTTCGCCGTTAGCTGTTGGGAGCCCACCTACATTTATACCTACTGGTTTATAACTGATCGCATAGGTGGCAAAAGCGTTTATATTTCTGTTCCATTTGTACTGTAAAGATAATTGTCCGGAAAAGTTTCCGGCTGAGGCATCGGTATCAAAAGACTGATTTGTATATACTGCCTTCTGTAGAGCGAGAAGATCGGGGTCTTCCGTTTGAAGGCCTCCATAGGTTTGACGATCATAGTTCGCTACCTTCTTATCGTAGTTGTAACGAAGTCCTGGTAAAACGTGTAGTTTGGGAGTAATTGCCCAATCTACCTGGGTATAGGCCGCTAAACTTGTGGTCTTTATGCCATAAGTGGTTTTGATCCCGAAGTTGTCGAATAACCCGGGAGTTTGCCATAATTCGCTTGTAGAAGTTTGTGCAAATCGCCAAAGAGAAGAACCCGCCTCTTCGGTATGTACCGGGTCTGTGCTCAAATCTTGGTAAAGGCCAAATAATCCCACGACTAAGTCCACATTATCCCTAAGTTTTCCGGAATACCTGAACTCCTGAGAAAACTGATCATGAGCTGAATTCCCCGCCGAAATGGTAAATGCCGGTAATCCTAAATAGTCCCTGTCATTTAAGGGAACCCATTTCCAATATCGCCAGGCTGAGGTAGATGTTAATGTTCCGTTTCCTATTTTAAAATCCGCATTCACTGAAATACCCCCCAACTCATTATCTGCCTTAGACTGTGTATTTAAATCCACTTTTCTTTCAAAGGCGCTTTCATAGGGTAGCTCATAACCTAAATCTTTAATGATACTATTGAATTGTCTGTAATCTGCTCTTTGGGTTTGCACTACGCCGGCGACTCCCCAACCATACCCATCCGGTTTTTGAATCGTCCTGTCACCGGATACAGTGATGTTGATATACTGATTTGGTTTGTATAATAATTGTCCCCTAAAGCCTAAGTTGTTCAATGTATTGATTGCTTTGTTGGTATTTACATTAAATAAAGTACCATTTCGTTGGGTCCCCGAGAAAGAGACTCTTGCCGCAAGCTTTTTACTGATAGGCCCTGTTAATGATGCTTTTGCCTGGATATATCCATAATTTCCATAGCTCAGCTCAAAGGTAGCAGAAGGGTCAAACTCAGGGGCTCTGGTACTCACATTAAATGCTCCTGAGGTGGTGTTCATTCCAAATAAAGTTCCTTGAGGACCTCGAAGAACTTCCACTTGCTCGACATCGATGAAGTCTAAGGCTGTTGCTGCCGGCCTGGCTAAATACACTCCGTCAAGATAAAATCCTACACCCGGGTCAATTCCGTCATTTGTCAATCCATAGGTAGAACCTAAACCTCGGATATTTAAGGTTGTATTCCTTGGGTTTGAAGCATATAATTGAACAGTGGGAGCCAACTCTTTAATCCTATTTACATTGAATGCGCCGGCATCATCGATTGTTGCAGCGTTTATCGTGGTGATGGGGATAGGCACATCCTGAATTTGCTCTTTACGTCTACGTGAAGTAACCACAACCTGATCGATTACTTCAGATCTAGGCTGTAATACAATGGTTGCAGGAGACTGATTTACAATCAGGCGTTTGGTTTGGTAACCTACTCGTGTTATAATGAGGTTAAAAGGAAGTTTTTGACCTGTGACAAAATTAAAGGTTCCGTCCTTATCGGTTTTCACCTGATGGGTTACTCCGGATAATTGTAAGGTAACACCCTCTAAAGGAAGATTAGTGACTGAATCTACAACCCTTCCCGATAAGGTTGCATTGATAATGGCTTTCGGAGTATCCTGGGCCTTTAACGAATAGATCGATAAAAAAAAGGCAATAAAGAGGTAATGAAATCTATATGTTTTCTTTGAATTCATGGATTAAGGTTTTGTAAGTTGAGAAATGAAGCCTCCTGATTTGTAAGGCTTGGGATTGGATAAACGGGAAAGATTGAACTCTCCCGTTTTATCCTGTTTGGGGGAAGATAGTCTTAGTCACACATTCGTAAATATCTATTCATATTGTTGTTTTTATCTTGTTTATACAACAAATGTAAAGACATTTATTTTAAATAATCTACTAAATCTATAGACTTTATTGAAATAAGTATATAAAACACTGTTAATCAGGATAATAAAATTTTATTGTTTATTGAAAAATAACAATAAATAAGGAAGAATACCCAGTTGATTCAGGAGTGAGCATGAAGCATGTTCTTCTTTTGCTGCTTCCTTGAAGGTTCCAAACCATTAGTCTAGCAATGCCATTGGATGATTTTTTATAAAGGATAGTTAAAGAAATGACCTCCTTTAACCCTTTTTCTCACAGTTATTTATCCTAAGCGTCACCTTACATTATTCTATTTCAATTGGGTAAGCAATGGACAAGGTATGGATCAGGTTATTGAGAAAAGAATCAAAAAGTATACTTGATTAGAAATCACTTCGGATAGTATTCTAGCTAAAAGGTTTTTAAAACCTGCGTTTGAAGAAAAAGTTTTAATCAAAGGATTCTTTAACGCTTTGGTATTCCATGAATAAAAAGTAAATTACAAATCAATTATAATTTTCATCCTAGCGAGCCAATAAAGATTAAAGTGAGAAGTTTTTTAATAAACCTGTTTATCACAGTTTGTACTATTTTTGTTTTCCTTTTTTCCCACAATGCGATGGCACAATATGGGCTTGAATTTAGCAGTCATGAGAACGAGCTCGATAAGCGTACAAGTTTATGCATTGCTGAAAAAGAATCCCTCAAACTTTGTGATTTAACAACGCTTTCTTTTGACTTACAATTTAAGCCTTACCAGCATGATTATTTTGGTTATATTTTTAGGTTAATCCTCAATGATGTATTAAATATCGATCTTATATATGATCGACGACCAGATTCGGGCAAACATTTTAAATTAGTGGTGGGAGATAAGTTTACCAATATTAATTTTGATATTCCTTCTCCTCTTCTCTTTTACAGCTGGAATAATATTCAGCTTACGCTTGATAAAAAGGAAGGTAAAATAATCTTATCCTGTTTAGACAATACGTTCCAGCATAGCATTGACTTGAAGAAAATGACGACTTATAAGTTGTTTTATGGCTTCAACAATTATGCTTCCTTTCAATCCTCAGATTTACCGCCAATGCGGATAAAGGATGTGAAAATCAAAGATAACAGCAAGCTGATCCATCATTGGAAATTAGACCAAACAAGTGGAAATGAAAGTAAAAATGCTAAGGGGGCGATAAATGCAATTGTCGGCAATCCGTCCTGGATTAAGCGGCAAAGACAAGAATGGAAATTGGAGAATGATTATTATGTCTCCGGACAGGCTAGTGTGGCTTTCGATAATAAACGGGAATGTATATATATTGTTTCGGAAGACTCTTTGATAAAAACATATATGGGGTCGAAAGTTTCTCATTCCTGGCCTTATCTAAAATCACCACTTCATTTGGTAAACGGCAGTCAATCAATTTATAATCCGGTTACAGATCAGGTAATGAACATATCCATTGATCAAAAAAATGTATCCGTCTTTGACACCCTGACTAGTACCTGGACGAGTGATTTCGAATATCCTGCTAAGGGAACCCATTATCTCCACTTTAATAAATTTTATTCCGAAAGGGATTCAAGTATTTATATGGTTGCCGGGTACGGTCATTTTCATTATAAAAATACGGTTCACAAATATCATGTACCTACTGCTAGATGGGATAGTTTAGTTTTTAAAGGCGATAAATTGTTTCCTCATTATTTAGGAGCATTAGGCGTAGACAATGGAAATGTATACTTGTTAGGAGGGTATGGAAGTGCCACAGGAGATCAGATGTTGAATCCCAAAATTTCCAATGATTTAGTAAAAATGAATCTTGAATCCAGAGAATTTAAACAACTTGCTGAAGTTGATTTTCCTGTTCTGGAAGGGGTCTGGGCAAATTCACTTGTCATTGACGATCGTACAAAAAACTTTCATGGATTAATGTTTCCCAAGAATAAATTTAAGTCTTTCCTGCAGTTGGTTTCAATTTCTTCCGATGGAAAAAATCTTAAAGAATTAGGCAGCACGATTCCTTTTGATTTTCATGATATAAGATCATTTGCCGACTTATATTATTCAAAAGCTTCTAATCGTTTCGTAGCAGTAACGTTATTTTATGATAGTGGTTCGGGTCAAAGCCGGGTCCGGATTTATTCCTTGTTAGCACCCGCTATGCCTTATGTTTTTGCAGAAACTGTTAAGGAGGCGGATATGAAATGGTTAGTTTATGTACTTTTTGGAGTCATTGGTATAATAGCAGGTTATCTTATCTATTCATCTAAGAAAAAAAGGAAAAATAAAATGGATAAAGAGCCACAAGAATCTGTTTCTCCGAATCCCTTAACGTCAGAATATTTGCCAACTAATAAAATTCCAGCTCCTGGTCAAAAAGAGATAAGACCTTCTATTTATTTATTCAGGGGTGATATACAAGTTTTTGATAAGGAGGGAATCAATATCACCAAGAATTTTTCTCCGTTACTAAAAGAGTTGCTCACTATGTTTGTCGTCTATACGGTTTATAAAGATAAGGGAGTGAGTTCCGATAAACTAATCGAAATGTTCTGGTCCGATAAGAGCAGCTCCAGTGCGACCAATAACCGATCTGTCAATATCGCCAAACTTAATGGACTGTTGGAGAGTTTAGGGAATGTTAAAATTTCCAAAAAAAGTGGTTATTGGTGCCTGGAAAATATTGCTCACCTGAAAATAGATCTGTTTGATTTTATGCAGTTATCTAGGACCAATAATCTGCTCGATCAGAAACGTATTAACAATCTTCTTGAACTTCTTGAAAACGGTGGATTTATGTACGAAACAGATTACGAATGGCTGGATGGAATCAAAGAAGAGATTTCCATTCATGCTATCGGACTCTTATCAGCGCTATTCAAGACATTAACCATCGATAAACAGGCAGACTTGATCGTGGAAGTAGCTAATCGAATTTTTCACTTCGACCCCGTAAATGAAGAAGCTATGATCTATAAATGTAAGGCTCTTGTGCATCTGGGCTATCACAGTCTGGCTCATCAGGCCTTTGAGCATTTCTCTCAGGTATACCAACAATTATATGCCGAACCTTACACAAAGGTATATCGGGGAATAATATAAACTTAGATTAGCGCTTAATCCTTACATTTTTCTCTATAAAAATCAGCAAATACTAGTCCTTTTGATAGGATTATTTGTTCAATTTGATCTTTAATCTCCTCTAATAGTAACAATTAATAAAATAAAAATAAAAAATAATTTACTGATAATCAGTTGTTTTAAGCTTTTTTAAGCCGCTGTTAATGTTTTATTAATGCTTTGTTATACCTCACACGTTAATCTTGTTTCATAATCACTTATAAAACCATGAAACAGAAACTTAAAACCTTTATTTTATCTGAATTCTAACCATTTCAGATAAAGCTGAAGACCTAGGAAGGTCGTTGGCAGCATCAAATTTTAATTCACTTGATGTCCTTCATCAAGAATGATAACCAATTTTCAATTATTTAAATTATGGGAATAATTAATAACAATTCCTGCAAACTCCTTTCCCAAAAGAGAGTGAAGAGCATATTCTGGCTTCATATGCTGGGCACAATATTATTATTGTTGTCTGTAGGGACAGTGTATGGGCAGCACCGAAATGTGAATGGTACAGTCTTAGGCACAGATTTAAAGCCATTAACCGGAGCTACTATTAAAGTTGCAAACAGTGATAAAACAACCTCTACTGATCAGTCTGGGAGTTTTTCAATTCAGGCATCATCTACTGATCGGTTAATCGTCACTTATATCGGATATCTGCAAAAAGAGGTTCCGGTAGGGAATAATCAAAATCTGCGTATAGAATTGGTCGCGGACAACAATACGCTTGAAGATGTTATTGTTGTCGGGTATGGTACTCAAAAGAAAGAAACACTTACCGGTTCTGTTTCATCCATCACAGGAGAGGAGTTAACGACTACAAAAACGCAGAATGTTCAAAACATGATGACGGGAAAAGTACCTGGTGTTCGTGTGGTTCAAAAAACATCTGAGCCGGGAGATTTTTCCAATGAATTTGATATCAGGGGATTTGGTTCTCCATTGGTCGTGGTAGATGGCGTTCCACGAGGAACCCTGACCAGAATAGACCCGAATGAAATAGAAAGTATTTCTGTATTAAAAGATGCTGCTGCTGCGGTCTATGGTGTTAGAGCAGCAAATGGAGTTGTTCTTATCACCACAAAAAAAGGCACTTCAGGAAAGACTAATATTACGTATTCAAATTATATCGGTTTTCAAACGCCAATCGGGCTTCCCAAACCCATTGATGCCATCGAGCGCTTTACCCTCTTCAATGAAAGATCCATGCACTCAGTAGATGGTCCTACACTTACATATAATGAAGATGACTTTGCCCCATATTTGAACGGAACTCGTGCAAGTACTGATTGGTACGCAGAAGTGATGAAACCTACTGCTCCGCAATCTCAGCACAATTTAAGTGTAAGTGGCGCTTCAAAAGATCAAGCGATCGATTACTTTATAAATACAGGCTATGCTAATCATGAGGGTTATTGGAAATCTGGTAGTCTGAGGTACGACCGGTATAACTTCAGAACCAACGTAAATGCAAAGATTACAGATCGTTTAACAGCAGGCGTTAAAGTCAATGGTATTCTGGAAAACAAAAGAACACCAACTGTACAATCCTGGGAGATATTTAGAATGTTATGGCGAGCCCAACCAAATGAGCTATATTTTGCCAACAACAATCCTGATTATTTCAATCGATTAACTTTTCAGCATCCGGGTGCATTCTCCGATGACAATGTCTCCGGTTTTTCTAAGGATAGAAATACCTGGTTGCAAAGTCAAGCATCCTTGGATTTTAAAGTGCCTTACGTAGAAGGTTTGCTGGCGAGAGGAACTTTTTCTTACGATACAAGATTTAATGATAATCAAAATTTCAGAAAAGAATTTGACGTTTTTAATTACAATGAAGCAGATAACTCCTATTCTCCGGGAAGTAATAATGGACCCAACCAGGTTAGAAGAACCTATGGGAATACACCTTCTACCTTATTACAGTTATCCTTGAATTATGAAAAATCGTTTAATGAAGTCCATAATGTTAAGGGTTTATTTCTCTATGAAGAAGGTAAAAACTCAGGAGATAATTTCTATGCCTTAAGGGAATTGGGTATTCCTTTGCCATATTTATTTGCAGGGATTACGCAGAATCAAGAAGCGAAAAGTAATGCGGACGGAATCTTTGAGAATGCCACCCGGGCGTATGTCGGACGTGTTAATTATGATTTTGCCGGAAAATATTTAGCTGAACTTAGTTTTCGTTATGACGGATCATCTCGTTTTCCAAAGGATAAAAGATGGGGATTCTTCCCTGCGGCTTCTGTGGGATGGAATATTTCGCAAGAACGTTTTATAAGAGATAATCCTTCGCTGTCTTTTATTAATAATCTGAAATTGAGAGCATCATACGGAAGAGTTGGGGATGATTCAGCAATATCTTATCAATTCATTTCAGGATATGATTACCCTTATTCAGGAAACAATACAGCGCTGCCGGGCGGGCATGTTTTTGACGACCAATTTATTAATTCCTTAGGGTTTAGAGTTGCGCCAAACCCAAATATTACTTGGTTTACCTCGGACCTTAAAAACATTGGTTTAGATGCTGAGTTATGGTCCGGAAAGCTAGGCATTACCTTCGAATTGTTTCAAAGAAGCAGAAGTGGGTTATTGGGAAGTAGAACGGTTACAGTACCTGGAATGTTCGGTACTCCACTTCCTCAAGAGAATTTAAATAGCGATGAAACTTCCGGCTTGGAACTACAACTTAGTCATAAAAATAGAATCGGAGAATTTGGCTATAACATCACTGGAATGGTTTCATTGACACGAACTAAAATAACCTATCAGGAAAGAAATAGGGATGGAAATTCCTACAATAATTGGAGAAGTAATCCCATGAATAGGTACAACGATATATGGTTTGGGTATGGATATGAAGGACAATTCCAAAATTATGATGAAATAGCAAACGCGGACTTTTTTACTGGTCGAGGCACATTGCCGGGAGATTATATTTATGAAGACTGGAACGGCGACGGGGTTATTGATGGTATGGATGTACACCCAATTGCCACATCTATAAATCCGAATAGTACTGAGGTCGGGGGTGCCGGAGCAAGAAGGAATATCCCGCTTATGACATTTGGTACGACTTTTAACTTCGATTATAAGGGGTTTGATCTTAATTTATTATTGCAGGGCGGAGCACTTTCTTATGTTTCCTATGGGGAACAGCTTATTATTCCATTAGCTTTTGATGGAAATGCTTTGGATATCTTTCTTGACCGATGGAGACCAGAAGATCCTACAGCAGACCCTTATAACCCAGCAACAAAATGGTTAAGCGGTTACCATGCTTATACAGGAACTGTGATCAATGAACAATCCCGTCGAGCGATTCAAAATGGGGCATACCTAAGACTGAAAAGTGTGGAGTTAGGCTATTCTTTACCTAAGCCGATTATCAATAAGGTGGGGGTGAGCGATTTGAGATTTTTTGCAAATGGTTATAATTTGTTGACCATAACAGGAGTAAAAGGTGTGGATCCGGAACATCCTGCGGAGATCTATGGATATCTGTATCCCCTAAGTCAGACTTTCAATTTTGGCGTTAGCTTAACCTTTTAGTAATAACATTCTTGATAATCATAATATCAAAAAAATGAAAAAGAGATTTAAAATAGTAGCACTGGCATTTTTACTTATTGGTTTAAATGCGTGTAACGACTTGGATATTTCCCCTATAAATATTGTTCAGGATAAAGATGTGTTTACGGATGACGGTATGCAGGCTTATATGGCAGCACTATACAGCAGATTGCCCATTGAAGATTTTAAATATAGTGGATCAGAAAATGATGGATTCAATACTTGGAACCAAATCTGGCTTCCTAGTTTAAATACCGGCGAAAATGCCAATAGAAATCAGAATGGATTTTTAAATCCGGCCAGAGGTTATTGGGATAATGCTTATTTAGTCATTCGGAATTCAAATTATCTGATTGAGAATTTACCTGAGTACAGTGGTAGTTTGGGACAGGAGAAAATAGATCGATGGGTGTCTGAAGCCCGTTTTATTAGGTCATTTACTTATTTCGCATTGATCAGAAGATACGGTGGAGTTCCGATTACAGATCAGGTTTTGAAATATGAGGATGGAAATGTGGAGCCGCTTCAAATTCCTCGAAGCAGTGAAGAGGAAAGTTATGACTTCATTCTGGAGGATTTAGATTTGGCGATAGCCGCAATGCCTGAAACGAGTGAAAAACCAGGACGTGTCAACAAAAATATTGTTACAGCATTTAAATCGAGAGTAGCATTATCAGCAGGGTCAAAGGCCAGGTATGGCGTACCGTATGTTGTAAACGGTGTGATGCTAACAGGAATTCCTTCAGCAAGAGCAAACGATTATTTTACACAAGCCTTTCAAGCAGCGAAAAGTGTAGAAGGTATCTATTCTTTGTATAAGAAAGATTGGTCAGAAACAGACAAAATTGCAACGGCAGATAATTATGCAAATCTTTTCTTAGATAATAACAGTTCGGAAACGATTTTCTTTAAGGACTATCATTACCCTGATGCTGTTCATAGTTTTGATGCTGTATTCAGTCCGCCACACATGACCACGACTTATGGAGATCGTTTTAATCCTACTTTAGACTATGTTGAACTTTTTGATGGTCTCCCGAAAAATGAAAAAGGAGAACTCCAGACAACCAATGCGGATGGAACTTATATTGTATATGATTATGTAGAACAGTTGTTTGAAGACTGCGAACCAAGATTACGGGGAACGGTTTTACTACCGGGTCAGCCCTTTAAAAAATTAAGGACTGATATACGAAGAGGTACATTCATTGAAAGTGTGGATCCATCGGTTCCGATTCAGAAGTTTGTTGCTGAAGGTCTTACTGTTTCCTATAATTCCAATCCATTTTATAAGAACAATGTGAAAGAATCAGGCACCTGGAATTCACAGACCCCGATCACGCTTTCCACCGGAGATAAGGTAAACCCTACAGGTCTTGATGGCCCTACATCTGCTTTTAATGCTACAGTAACAGGTTTTCATGGGAGAAAATTTCTTGATCCTAACTTGGATGCTTCCATGACAGAGTTGCATAAGTCTACTCAAAGATGGGTGGAACTTCGTTATGCGGAAGTTTTATTGAATCGTGCTGAGGCAGCATTAGAATTGGCACAAAATGGTGTAACATCGGTAGATGGGGTTGTTTTGCAAACAGACGCTTTTACATGTATCAACCAGATCCGGGAAAGAGCGGGAGCCGAATTATTAAATAGTGAATCAGAATTATCCAACGCAGCTCCACTTGCTGTAGGCACCGGTGTAGGATCTTATGTTATTGCTCCAAACAGAGGGTTACAGATCTTAAGAATGGAAAGAAGAAAAGAGCTGGCCTTTGAAAATAAGCTATGGTGGGATTTGCTACGCTGGAGAACGGCAGATATAGAGGTTAATCAGCGGTCCTGGCGAAAATTAAATCCATTCTTATTTGCCAAAGGGGCAAAAACAGAAAGTACCGATTATGTATTGGGGAAATATATTTTTGACTGCCGTTTTGATGAACGAAACAGTAGAGTAACTATTCCTTCCAAAGCATATTATGAAGCTATACCAGGAGATGAGATTGCCTCAAATCCTAATTTGGAACAAAATGATCAATATTAACCCTTATCCCATGAAAAAGATATTTATAAGTCTATTAACGATAGCATCCTTCCTTTTCACATCCTGCGAGGTAGATAATTATGACGGTCCGAATGCGAGCATCCATGGCAAAATCTTAGATCAAAATGGAAAAGCAGTGCAATTTGAGCAAGGATCAGGATCAGGAAGAATAAAAATGGAGGAAACCAGTTGGAGTGATAACCCGGTGCCGTTATATTTTAATGTTAAACAAGATGGAAGTTATGTAAACAATAAGATGTTTGCTGCGACCTATCTGGCAACTTTAGTGGAGGGCGCCTTTTTTCCTGTTGAAGGAGAGACGATTCAGGTCAGTGGAGATTTCGAACATGATATCCATATCGTACCCTACCTTGATATAGAATGGGTAGGCGAACCGACGGTTTTGGCTGATAAGAATATTTCTGCCAGCTTTAAATTTAAAAGGAATGAAGGTCCTGACGGAGAATTAAAACCGGATTTAATGGATTATCAATTATTCATTTCTACTACTCAGTATGTTGGTAACAATAACTTTGATGGAACTCGCGTTGGCCAACCCATTAATGTGACGAATGATAAAGAAAATACTACAATTAATATTACCTCTATACAGCCAATGAAATATGCTACTACTTATTATTTACGAATTGGCGTTAGAGTTAATGATACGTATAGAAAATATAATTACAGCACTATTAAAACAGTAACTGTGCCTGCGAACTAATTTAAACTTTTATTAAATCCATTGTTATGGAAAAGAAATTCAAAAAAGAGGTTTCGATCGGACAAGATTCTGTCCTTAGAGCCATACTTACAAAAGCTGTTTGGATAGCGATATGCATACTTTCATTTTCTTCGTGTAAAGATCCTGATTACGAAGTGCAGGAGCCTGATCCTGATATTGTATCGCCTTCCGGAGTAGGAGATGTTGTTGGAAAAATTGTTGTCGGTTATCAAGGTTGGTTTGGAGCAGCAGGAGATGGATCGCCTTTTAACTCGTGGAGACATTGGGCTGTATCGGGCGCTCCTGCCCCCAACAATCAATCTTTTGAACTGTATCCGGATGTTAGAGAATACAGCAGTACTTATGAGACCGGTTATTCGAATTTAGGGAACGGTCAGCCTGCAACATTATTTTCTTCATGGGATGATCAAACTGTGAATGTCCATTTTCAGTGGATGAAGGAATATGGAATTCATACGGCGGCCCTACAACGATTTGGTAACCATATGGCGAATGATCCCAGAGACAGAGGTTTTAAAGATGGGTTGGCTCAGAAAGTAAGAATGGCAGCAGAGGCCAATCAAGTCAAGTTTTTTATCTGGTATGATATCTCAGGCTGGACAGATTTTCAATCGGCCATAAAAGAGGACTGGTTAAATAAAATGAAAACATATACTAGCTCTGAGATGTACGCGAAGCAGAATAATAAACCCGTAGTCTCTATTTGGGGTTTAGGTGTCTCGGGTAGGCCAGGAGATAATGATACCTATCTGGATGTTATAAATTGGTTCAAAGAACAAGGTTGTTATGTGATCATTGGTACAGCTAGAAATTGGCGAGACGACGCAGCAAATTTAGAAGCCTACCAAGCGGCAAATATGATTTCACCATGGTCTGTAGGAACATTTTCAAATCTGGAGGCTGCTGACAATTATCAACAAGTTATGCAAGCTGATCTTAGCTTTTGTACAAGCAATAATCAAGATTATCTACCTGTAGTATTTCCGGGATTTGCCTGGTCGAATTGGAAACCGGGTAATGCACCTAATCAAATTCCTCGCTTACATGGAGATTTTATGTGGAGACAGTTTACAAATATTGTGGAACTGGGGATGCAAAATTCTTTTATCGCTATGTTCGATGAATATGATGAAGGTACAGCAATAGCTAAAGCTGCCGAAAATAACTCACAGATTCCTACAGATCAATATTTCTTAACATTAGATGCGGACGGAGTTGAAGTATCTTCGGATTTTTATCTCAGGCTAACACGGGACGCCGCTAAACTTTTGAAGCGTCAAATCCCTTTAGTTGAGGAACATCCAACAGCCCATAAAGAATAAATCTTTCACCAGAACAAAAGAACATGAATAGATTGCTAATTACCCCTGTCTTATTGATGATAATGTGCTTACACAGTTGTTTAAAATCGGATGGAAAACAAATAGGAAATAAGGAAGATGATAAAGTGGATACCATTGCAGGTTACGATACTTCAGGATTAATCTATCCGAGGTACGAAGGGCTAGTTATGGCAGGGTATCAAGGCTGGTTTAATGCTGAAGGTGATGGAGCAGGCAGAGGCTGGTATCATTATCGGGGAGCTAATAATACCTTTGCTCCGGGCATTACTAAGGTTGATTTTTGGCCGGATATGACAGAGTATCCCAAAAAATATAAAACCTCATTCAAATTTCCAGATAACACGGATTCATATGTTTTTAGTTCTTATGATGAAGAGACCATAGATCTTCACTTCAAGTGGATGAAAGAGTATGGCATTGATGGCGTACATATGCAACGATTTGTTGGAGAAGTAAGCTATGATAACCCGTCAGGGAGAAATCATTTCAATAAAGTCTTGGCTAATGCTTTAAAAGCAGCAAAGAAATATGGCAGGGCTATCAGTGTGATGTATGATTTAAGTGGTAGTAATCCGCAGGATTTTGAGGGGATAGAAAGAGATTGGAATGAGTTGGTGGAAAGATTTAAGCTATATGATAAAGAAGAAAATCCAACTTATCTATGGCATAATGGAAGACCATTAATGACTCTCTGGGGAGTTGGTTTTAATGATGGAAGAAAATATAAAATCCAAGATGTTGATCGATTGGTTGATCATCTGAATTCGGGAGAAAAAAAAGTTTCTATCATGTTAGGTGTGCCTTATTATTGGCGCACATTGAATAAGGATACGGAAAATGATGTTGATCTGCATAGACTAATAAAAAAGGTAGATATCATCATGCCTTGGGCTGTTGGACGATATAAATCAGAGGATTTTAATCCGGGTCAAATACAGGAGGATATGCAGTGGGCGACCCAGAATAAAGTAGATTATGTTCCTTTGGTTTTTCCAGGTTTCAGTTGGGGGAATTTGAAAAATGATCCGACCATTTATCATTCGATTCCGAGACTGAAAGGAGACTTTTTATGGAAACAGATTTCTACGGCCGTCAATGCGGGTGCAATGTCATTGTATGTTGCCATGTTCGATGAGATAGACGAAGGAACAGCAATTTTCAAAAGTGCAAATGAGAAGGATACGCCATTGAATGGTGATCGTTTGAAGTTTGTCGGTATAGAAGACGACCTGCCTACAGACCATTATTTATGGTTAACGGGTGAGGCTGCAAAATGGATTAAAGGAGAAACGGGGTATGGAAACCTAAAACCTACAAGACCCTAAACCTAGGAAGTATAGCTGATTTGTTAGTTATATTATAATGGCTGGAAAGCGGGCTTTATGCTCGCTTTTCTTGTATTATTTACCTTTAAGGAGGTTCTGGTGAAATATTGAGTCTTAATAAGTAGGTTTTCAAGCATTTTCTTAAATCAATTGGCTTTTATGTTGATTGCTCGGTTAATAAATTTTCATAGGAAATATTTTCAAATTAAATAGGATCAATATAAAGCACTTTTATTAACTGTATAAAAGACGTCTTATAGACTTTATGGCTGTGATTTCTGCTTGTTTCAAAGGACTGAAATAATTTTTCAAGTTCGAGCCTTCATTCCTCGAAAAAGCTTTTTGGTAAGATTCTTGTGACATGCAATGACGATGAATTTTTATGTCTTGATAATTTAAGGGCCAATATCTTATTGAGTTTATAATAAAAAGGCTTAAAATTCGTCTAAATAATAATGTATCGTATTGCTAACAAGAAGTCTTAAACATGAAAAAAATTATTTTTTCTTTACTATTATTTGCAGTTTGTGGTTTTAAATCAGCACAAGCACAGTTCTCACGTCCGCTTAGTGTTGGTATTGGAGCTGGTCCCACGATTAACCTGACCGACTTAGCGAATGTTGAAGCTAAACTAGCGGGTCATATTGATGTAGATGGTTTAATTACACCTTTTATTTCCGCTGGTTTACATGCAGAGAAAGGGAGATTAAGTGGGAATGGTTATGCTAGCAATTTTAAAAATGATTATTGGGCATTTAATGCCAATGCTAAAGTTCGTGCTGGTCAATTTATGGGTCTTCCTGATAATTACAGCTATTATAATCTTCAGACAAGTACCTTTAATAAAATCCTTGCCAATATTTATGTAGGTGCTGGTGCAGGATTCATGAAGAATGATATACAAAACGAAATTTCTCCTGATTATGCGACCGCCGTTACGAATAATAGTGGTGAGATTTCAGAAGAATTTGATAAATTTCATTTTGTAGTGCCTATTAATTTAGGGGTAGATGTTCCTTTTGGAAGAACCCTATATGGTCCGCAATGGGCAATTAACTTAAACTATCAGCATACAATTACTACAAATGATAATCTTGATGGCGTAATCAATAGCAAAAAAGATCATTATGGCTATATATCCTTAGGGGTTAAATATGCGTTGTTTCAGAGAAATTAAAAATCCATCACAAACATTCTATATACAACAACAAAACAAGGAACTATGAAAAGAATATTCCTAAATCGAATATACACTTTGACCTGTTTAGCTCTTATTATGGCAATTGCAGGTTGTAACTCTTCAAATAATATTTATAAAGCACCTAAAGTTTCTGCCTTTAAAGGAGGGAAATTACCAGCTCCTCCGGGAATGGTGTATATCCCATCGGGAACCATTTTGTTTAAGGGATCTTTAGATAGTGGGAATGTTGGTAAAAACATTAGCTTAAGTGCCTTTTTTATAGACGAAGCTGAAGTTACCAATAAGCAATACAGACAATTTGTGAACTGGGTAGCGGATTCTATCGCGGTGACAGATTACTTACAGGATGACCAGTATTTCCTGGATATTGCGAGTGAAGACGGAGAAGGGAGACGGATTAATTGGAAGAATGTAAAAAGAGTTTCACCTATTTGGCAGAGTTCTGATCCTTCAATTGCGGAAAGAATTGCTCCTATGTTAGAGTTGAAAGGTTCTACACGCTCCTTGAATCCGGAAGTGGTAAAATATCGCTTCTCGTATTTAAAAACAAAAGGAAATTTGAAGAAAGAATATGTTACGGATACCGTTTCCGTAATACCTTCGGAGGATATCTGGTCGAAAGATTTTCCCAATGCACAGCTAACTTCATTGGATGCCAATTACTTTACACATCAATCATTTGATTATTATCCGGTAGTAGGTGTTTCATGGAGACAGGCTAGAGGATATTCTGATTGGAGAGGGAAGGATATGATGGCTAATGTGATGAAGAACTCATACCTGAGTGGATATCAATTGACTTTCAGTTTACCAACGGAAGCCCAGTGGCAATATGCTGCAGAGGGAAAATTGGATCCGCGAGATACTATTGCAGGAACAAAAATGACCATTGAGGGTGCTGAAGGCAAAGAAAAGCTTGCTGTAAACTATAAACAAGGTGAGGGTACTTATTCGAGGGATGGAGCAACCTTTACACTTCCTGTTAAATCGTATACGCCCAATAAATTCGGAGTATATAATATGGCAGGGAATGTTTCTGAATGGACTTTAGATGCTTATAGCCCTTCCGCAGTTGCTTTTGTAAATGATTTAAATCCGGTTTTGTTATATGATGCAGATGATGCAGATGCAGATGCACTAAAAAGAAAAGTAGTGCGTGGCGGATCCTGGAAAGATAATGGTGAGCAATTAAATAGTGAAACTAGAAATTATTCTGTGGATTATGAGCCGCATTCATATATAGGATTTCGTTGTGTGATGTCAGCATTTGAGATGCCAACAACACAAAGTAAAACCCGTAAATACTAACATAAATCTGTGGACGAATTAAAGATATTAAAGATGAAAAAATGGATGATGGTAGTGGCCATGGCAATGGGGATTTCTCCAATAATGGCTCAAGTGCTGGATACGATTCCAGATAGTACCGCAACAACGCAGACATTTATCCAAATGAGAAATGATTCTCTTCCACCTAATCAAGGAGAGATATTAGCTGATACCATTCCAACAACTGATGGTTTCTATCAAGTAAACAACTTAGAGGATGCTGTACCTTTTGCATATCCTGAGGTTAATTTGAAGAATATCCGATTCTACAAAAGAGTTTGGCGTGATATCGATTTGAAGGATGAAAGAAACTATATCTATGCAATACCCGGCAATTCCCTAATGGAAGTTATCATGAAAGCAATTGAAACGGGCAAGTTGACCCCATACAGTCCGGAAGATGACTCTTTCAAAGGGAGGTTATCTGCTTCAGAGGGTATGGCAAGATTTGCGGACTCTGTATTGGTACCGATTTTTGATGATGAAGGGAATCAAATTGATTCCAGAATGACACTAAACGAGTTTAATCCGGAGCGTGTTACTAAATTCAGAATCAAAGAAGATATCTTTTTCGATAAACAAAGAGGTCGTTTGGAAACGAGAATTATTGGTGTAGCGCCATTAATGGATATTACGACATCTTCTGAATTGGCTACTTCTGTAGGTTCTACACCTGCTTTTTGGTTGTATTTTCCGCAGTTACGTTACAGTCTTGTGAAGGTCGATATTTCTGATCCGGACCGAGGCTTATATGATATGACGATGGATGATTTATTTGTACAGAGAAAGTTTGCCAGTAAAATCATTCGAGAATCATCACCTGGCATGCTCCAACAAGCAACATATGCCGGCACAGATAGTACGCAGACGGATAACACACAAAATTTAGAGGACAAAATTGATTCTTATAAAAAGAAATTGTGGACGACTCCAAAAGGTGTTAAGGCGGAGAATCTTGAAGGTCACGAACAAGATCTAAAGATACAAGAAGAAGAAAAGAGGCGTAAGGAGATGTTAGAGGAACAGCATCAGACAAGGCAATCAGAGCAACAACAACAAAGTGAACAGCAATTGGAAGAATTGCTAAGACAAAGCGAGCAGAGTGAACAGAGTGAAGAGGGCACGACTGAGGAAGGCAGTACTACTGAGGAAGAAGGAAGTTTAAACGAAGAATATCAACAATAGAAAAAACCGTTAGACAAACCCTTAAAAGGGGCTATCAAAATTGACATTATGAGTAAAAAGAAAGACAATTCAAGGTGGTTACATGTTGCCATTTCTTGGGGCGCTAGTATCGTTATTATCGGTGTATTGTTTAAAATCCTCCATCTTGGTGGATCGATGGCTAATTACATGATTGGATTAGGGCTTACTGTAGAAGCAATCCTCTTCTTTTTAATGGGATTCAGTCCACCGCCACAAGAACCAGATTGGACCAGAGTTTATCCGGAACTGGATGAGAAGTTTCAGGGCGAATTACCGACCAGATCTGCTCAATTTGCAAATAGTCCACAAGGACCATCAGCGACAGCTTCTTTGGACAAAATGTTCGCAGACGCCAATATTGAGCCTGCAACTATTGAAAGTTTGGGTAGGGGATTAAGGGATTTTGGTGAAAAAGTTTCTGCTATTAATAAAATTAGTGATGTTTCGTTGGCCACAGATGAGTTTACGCAAAAGCTTCGTTACGCTTCATCTAAATTTGATAATCTTAGCCTAGCATTTGAGAAAGCATCTGAAAATTTAGTAGCAATGTCTAATACCAATACAGATGCTCCAGGATATCATGAACAAGTGCAGAAATTGACGACTAACTTAAGTCAATTGAACAATATGTATGAAAAAGAACTACGTGACTCTGCATCTCACCTACAATCAATGAATCATTTTTATGAAAATTTGAGTTTTACGATGAAAAACTTCAATGAGTCTTTAGACGATTCTAAAGCGTTCAAAGAGGAGGTTAATAAATTAGCTAAAAATCTCAACGCCCTAAATGCAGTTTATGGCAATATGTTGAGTGCAATGAATCAACCTCGAGTGTAAATCATCCAAATAGAACTTTAATCAAGAAATATGGCATTAGGAAGAGAGACACCAAGGCAGCGGATGATCAATATTTTGTATCTCGTTTTGCTTGCCTTGCTCGCATTAAATGTACCCGATTCGATATTGGATGCCTTTAAAAATATCAATAACAGTTTGGAAACCTCGAAGTCGAATGTGAACAATTCGGTTCAACAATTATTTGCTGCTTTTGAAAGTACCAAGCTGAAAGATGAGCCAGGTCGTGCGAAGCCTATTTATGATAAGGCTAAGAACGCTCAGTCCATCATACAAGATCTGAATCAGTATATTAATTCCATTAAGGAAGATTTTGTGAAACAAGGTGGCGGAATTGATGAAAAAACAGGTGACCTTAAGATGCGGGAGAATGAAGATATCGCTCCGAATATCATGATCAACGGAAAAAAAGGAAAAGAACTGAAAGAAAAAATCAACTCAACCCGAACAAAGCTATTAGGCTTGCTGACTCCTGAAGAACAAAAGTCTGTATCCTTTTCTTTAGAGGCTAATGATCCTGAAAAAGCGGTTAATGGAAAACGCAGCTGGGAAGAAATTAATTTTGGTAGTGGAACGCCACTTACCGCTGCAATAACCATTCTTACCAAGATACAAACAGATGCCCAAAATGCGGAGTCGGATGTGGTTAAGTTAATCTTAGGGAAGATGGATCAGGCAGTTGTGAATTTGGATAAGTTTGCTGCGGTAGCAGTAGCACCGACCTCATATCTTGTTCAGGGACAACCTTATTCAGCAGAAGTGTTTTTAACAGCTTCAGACTCAAAATCCCAACCATCTATTACTGTTAATGGCGCTAATTTAGAAATCGTTGATGGTAAAGGGATTTATAAAGCACCTACCAATCAGGAGGGTATTTTTACCTGGTCGGGTATTGTTAAAGTTAAGCAGACAGACGGCTCTATTAAGGAATACCGTACACCTATGCAGACTTATCAGGTGGCCAGACCATCGGCTGTCGTTTCACCGGATAAGATGAATGTATTATATATTGGTGTGAATAATCCTATATCTGTTTCGGCACCGGGAACTCCTACTGATAAAATTAAAGTGAATATGTCTGGTGGTAGTATCAGTGGTTCCGGAGGGAAATATAACGTTAAAGTTAGTTCTCCCGGAACTGCACGTATTTCCGTATCAGCAGAAGTAGCTCCGGGAAAAACACAGACCTTAAGTACTACAGAGTTTAGGGTGAAGAGAATTCCGGATCCTGTTGCTCAATTTGCGGGTAAGACGGGAGGTGCAATGGCTACAGTGGCTATAAAAGCACAAAATGCAATCTTTGCAAAATTGGACAATTTTGACTTTGATGCATCCTTTAAGGTAACGAAGTTCTCTTTGATTATTGCAAAACCTAGAGCAGATGCTATCGTGCTGTCTACATCGGGTAATAACCTGAGTTCGGCCATGAAATCAGCAATTAATGGAATTACACCTGGTTCAAGGGTAATCTTTGATAATATTATTGCGGTAGGACCTGATGGTACTCCGAGACAATTAAATGCAGTTGCACTAACTGCTAACTAAAATAATAATCCCCTTGGAATTATAGACATGCCCCAAAAAGTTAGACACTTATTTGGGGCATTTATATTCTTAAAATCCCCGATATCTTTCCATATGAATAGGTAATACATCATCTTGATATAACTCTTAAATATCAGTAGATTTATTAGATTACAATTCCAAAGATTGAAACCATAACTTATGGAACGATATATATCCTTGAATAAAATACTGATTTTATTTTTTACTCTTGTTTGGGTAATCAATGGGGTGTTTTGTAAACTATTGAATTTAGTGCCCAGACATCAGCAGATAGTGGCTGAAATATTAGGTGAAGCGTCTGCCCGGCCGTTGACTATCGCGATAGGTTTCGGAGAGTTGCTGATGGCGATTTGGATTTTTTCCCGAAAATTCAATCGCGTGAGCAGTTTGATTCAAATTCTGTTGGTTGGCGTGATGAATATCCTGGAGTTTATACTTGTTCCGGAATTATTGTTGTGGGGAAGATTAAATTTACTATTTGCTTTAGGTTTTATTGTACTGGTTTATTATCAGGGATTTATACTCCAGTCTAAAATAGAAAGGGGAAGGTATGGATAGCTTATTGAAAAACCATCCTTTTGCTGTTTCTGCAAACTTTATAAGTAGTACTATTCTGACTTTTGCGGTATCAAAAAATGAATTATTTCCATTGGTCCCCGCTCCGTTAAGCCTGGATTTATTTGAAGATAAATGGGCCTTTCTTGCCATCGCTATGGTAGACACTAAATACTTAAGACCAAAAGGGTTTCCGAAATTTCTTGGAAACAATTTCTTTCTAATCGGATATAGAATATTTGTTCGTTATAAAACATCGGAAGGGAAGAATCTTCGTGGTTTATTTATTCTAAAATCAGAAACAAACAGAAAAAGAATGGAACTTTTAGGTAATGTATTTACCAAGTATGCTTATACAACTACTGATATCTTGTGCAAATCCTCGAGAAACTATGCTGAAATTAGCTCCAAAAGGTCAAAATTTAATTTATCCTATAAGAGGATTGAAGATGAGCCGATTCCTCTGCCTGAAGGATCTGTTTTCCCTTCCTGGAAGGAAGCCAGACGGTTTGCCGGGCCTTTGCCTTTTACATTCAATGTTGATACTAAAGAACATAAAGTTTTAATAGTGGAAGGCGTTCGGGAAGATTGGAAGCCTCAACCAATTGAGGTGCTGTTTCAGAGTTTTGACTTCCTTAAACAATTTCATTTTAAGAACATATTCTTGTCGAATGCTTTTGAAATTCGAAATATACCATATGCATGGAAGAAAGGAAGAATTGATAGATGGTAGGTCAAAGAAAACGGCTTGAAGGCGTGCTTAATATTATTCGGTTCAATTGGCATCAGTATATAATAGTGCTCGTAATTCTTGTTATCCTAATTACTATAGGTTCTTTTCTGACACAACCTTTTCAGGAGCTTGTATTTCTTGCTGGAATGCTGATCTTATTGACCACACTTATCTCTTTATTTGTCTCCTATTACGTTTATGATTGTTCCGATTTATATGAACTTAATTTTGTGGGAAAACTGGATCAACAAAAAGTGCTGAATATAAATGCAGGATTTGATGAAACTAGTGCATTAATGAGAGCTAAGTATCCTGATATTAAGCTAACCATAGCGGATTTTTATAATCCAGATTTCCATACGGAGGTATCAATAAAAAGAGCTAGAAAGAGGTATTCTCCCCAGCGAGGAACTATACAAGTAGAAACTACTGCTTTATCTTTTCCGAATGATGAATTTGATAAAACCATTAGTATCTTTTCTGCTCATGAAATTCGTAATCAAGAAGAGAGAATTTGTTTTCTAAAAGAGCTGCGGAGAGTTAGTAAAAGAACAGGAGAAATAATAATTACAGAACATCTTCGAGATATTCCTAATTTCTTAGCCTATAGTATTGGTTTCCTACATTTTTATTCACGTAGAAGTTGGATAAACTGTTTTGAAGTAGCTGACTTGAAACTTATTCACGAAATTAAAACAACTAATTTTGTAACAACCTTTGTGTTATCACCGCATGGAACTACATCTTAAAATTATCGGAGTCTTATTAATTTGTTTAGGGCTGCTCCATGTTGTTTTTCCTAGGTATTTTGAATGGAAAACAGATTTAGTTCCTTTGAAACCAATAAACAGGTCGATGTTAAAGGTGCATGCTTTTTTTATAGCATTCACCGTATTGATGATGGGTTTACTGTGCCTTACATCCAGTCAGGATTTATTGTATACCTTATTAGGAAAAAAAATATGTTTAGGATTAGGAATTTTTTGGCTAGTGCGCTTGTTTTTCCAATTCTTTGTATACCCTTCAATTCTCTGGAAGGGTAAAAGATTAGAAACAATCCTTCATATTTTAGCCGGATTGTTTTGGCTATATCTTTCGCTTATCTTCTTTAATGTATATTTTAACCTGTTTTAAGTAAAGAAGGAATTCTTTGGTCGTCCTCTTTTGTGATTTTATTGATAAGATGATAATTGTTGTAACGTTTTTTTATTAATGTTGGATTGTTAATTATAATTTTTGTAGCTTAGGGCCTACAAAATTAAAAATATTAGGTACATATGATAGTGCATGAAGCTATTTGTGAATATTAACTAACAATTATTATGAAAAACAATATGCACGACGATTTTTATTTAAAAGATTTAAGACTTCGACGGAAATGCTCCCTTATTATAATCGCAGGTGGGACTTTATTAGTTGCTTTTATGATGGGTTTTGTTGAGGTTTTTGTAACACATAATAAAGACTTAATGTTAATTGTCTTAACCTTTGCTTCAGTTTTAAGTATACTTCCCTCGGTTCTGAAGTTGGTTAAAATAAATGCTATAATTAAAGAAAAGAACGCGAATATGCTTATTTAAGCACGTTCCTTGTTATTAAAAGTCTTTTTCAGAAAACATACTAAAATAGAACTTCTTAGGAGCAGCATCTACTGTTTCTTGTTCATGAGTAGAAATAAGTATCAAAGTCCCTTTTAATCCATCAATTACATACTTGAAATAATTATCTCCCACTTTTAAGGTCTCCATATCTGATATCATATCCTTTATCTTAATATTGACCACATTATTATCTAAATACTCAACCTCTGTTTCATATTCTTCATTCAGTAATGCAAAGTCTTGATCTTCTGCGAAGAAGATGTTTAACTTAGGGCTTGAATATAAAGGTTTTATGCCTTCAATTGCTAATTGACTTGTTTGATGGTAGGTTCTTCCTTTCAATGCGTCTGATTTCTTCATGACCAATGGTTGGTCGATGTATTCCGGGTTAAAATACACTCCTTCTTTTTGAGGATCTAACCACTCATCATAAACGGTGACCGAAAATGAAAATGGCGTGGAATCACTGAAAATAAGATAGGGTTCTTTTTTTTCAGATTTGCCGGATTTAGCTTCCATGTTTTCTTCCTGTAGAATGGAAAACTCAGAATCAGAATAATGTAAGTTGATTTTCGAGAGATCTTCCGGACGATCATAATTGAAAGTAATAGTTGATGATATTTTACCGTTGTTTTCTTGAAAAGAGATCTGCTTGTTCTTAAAGACTTCTAATTCATCAGACCATGCTAATTCATGTTTTTTCAATTTTAAAAACTCTTCTGTTTTCTCGATTTCCTGAACGGCAGTAGTTGAAATAAGGTTCTGTTGTTCAATTCTTACCTCTTTCTTGAGAGGATCAACAAACACCGTTGCGTTTTCAGCAATTAATCCGGGCTGTTCCCTCATAAAGAAGGTGCCAATTATAATAAAGAATATCTTGATTTCATCCATTTCTTTTTCGTTTGGTTGAATTTACGATTTTCCGTTCCAAAAGAATAATCTATCCTTCATCTCTTAAAGCTTTATCAAAACTAAAGTGTTATAGCGGAACTTTTATAAGTCATTTCGTATATACATTGTATATACCGTTTTTGTAATTAACTGGTATACAGGGGTCGATTTTGCTTGGCGGGGTTTTTGATAAGTTTGATTTTGTTATTTATATGCAAATTTAATGATAGATTGCCAATACCAATTTTGAGCTTTAACTATTGATGATGAGAAACACATTATTATTCTTTTTTCTGCTGTGTTATATTTCTGTTTCAGGCCAAGATCTTTTAAAAGGGACTCTGGAAGTAATTAAAGATATTGATCAACTTAATTTAAAGAATCAAGACAGTATGTCTTTGATCCTTCTGGAAAAAGCTTTAAAGAATCCCGCAAATGGTCCTGATGATCTGGTTTACTTATACACTTATAAAAGTGGATTGCTTTTGGAGAAGGATAGTTTGAAATTGGGAAGTAAGTATGTTGACTTAAGTCTGGAGCAAGCTTCTAAGAGTATTAGTCCTGTCAGCAAGGCAATGGCTTTAAGGGCAAGAGCTTATCTTAACAGCTATTTAAATCTCCCGGATCTGGTGATAAAAGATTCCAAAGATGCTTTAAAACTATTAGAGGAATTGCCGCAAGAATATGAGCTAAAGTACTTCCTTAATTATCTTATCTATGCTATTTACAGTGGATGGGGGGATAACGATAAAATGGAAGACTATATTAGGGCATGTGAAGATAATGCCCGGCAATCTAAGAACAAGAATCATTTGGCCAATGTTCACATCGGTTATGCAAGTGTATACCTTGGCCGATATAGGAAAACGCATATTCAAGCTGATTTAGATAGTAATTATCGCCATTTGGAAGCTTCATATAAACTTTTTGAGGGATATCCTTCCCAAGTTAGTAGTAATACTGTTGTGGTTGCCTGTATAAATTTAGCGAATTATCTATTGGAGTTTTCGGAGGCTCCTATTGCAGAGAGGAAAGCAGCGGCGTATAAATATTTAGATACTGCGGAAGAGGAATTGAAGAATGGTCGTGCCAGATTTAGTAGATGGATAAATGTTTATGGAATTAAAAGTGATTTTGCTTTACGAGAAGGAAATATACCTCTGGCTGAGCAATATTTGATACAGGCTATAAATAAGTTAGATTCAAGAAGAGACAATAGTTTATTACAATTGGAATATAATTTATATAATCATCTTTCCAAATTATCTGAAAAGAAGAACGATATACAATCGGCTTTGAATTATCAGCGGACAGCAGAAAATATTCTAAAAAAGAATTTCGATCATCTTCAGATATCAAATGCACAAAAATTAGAGGTTCAATATGAAACGGAAAAGAAAGACCAACAACTGAAACTTTTAGGAGAAACAGCAGAATTAAGGCAACGACAAAATTATCTTTATGGTGGATTGGCAATTTTAGCCACTTTGGGACTTGCATTTATGTTCCGATCGTACCACTTTAAGCTCAGGTATTCTATTGAAAGGGAGAAAAAACTAGCCAAAGAAAAGGAAGATGCCGAGGTGAATGCTGAGATGCAGGTGAAATTAGAAAGAGAAGAACAAGCACGATTGAAAGCTGAGCAAGAACTCCTGGAACTTAAACATCAACAGTTACAAAAGGAAGCCTTGGCGAACTCTTTGATAATTGATCATAAAAATGATATGCTGAAGCAGATTCAATCGAAACTTCAGGATGGAAATCCCAGAGATATTCAAAGGCTCCTACGCGAGGAAACCTTGCTGAATACAGATTTTGATGATATTAAATGGCAAATTCAACAATTACATCCTACTTTCTTCTCTCAATTAATAGAAAAAGCAAATCAAAAATTAACCCCCTTAGACCTTCGGTATTGCGCTTATCTATATTTACAAATGTCAACAAAGCAAATTGCCCAGGTATTGCATGTTGAACCGCAGTCTGTCAGAATGTTTAAATATAGACTGAAGCAAAAGTTTGGTTTGTCGAAAGAGAGTGATCTTGAAAGTTTCTTACAAGCTGTGGGGGCTTAGTTAACAAATTGATTAACGGCGTGATAGGAAAACTAAAAGGAGGCATTACTTTGCCTCCTCACATATTTTTAGAGAGATTATTGTATCCCCAGGATTTCTTTATTAAAGTTTTCATCGGCTCCGGTGGAAGCGAAATCATCAAATGCCTTGTCGGTAACTTTGATAATATTGTTCTTAATAAACTCGGCCCCTTCGGTTGCTCCATCGACAGAATTTTTTAAAGCACATTCCCATTCCATCACTGCCCAACCGTCAAAGTCGTATGCAGCCAGCTTGCTGAATATACCTTTGAAATCTACTTGTCCATCCCCCAAAGAGCGGAATCTGCCGACTCTTTCTACCCAGCCTGAATAGCCACCATAAACACCTTGCTTACCATCAGGGTTAAATTCTGCATCCTTAACATGGAACATTTTTATACGATCATGATAATGATCAATATAGCTCAAATAATCCATTCCCTGCAAAAGAAGATGGGAAGGATCATATAATAAACAGGCTCTTGGATGATTATTAGCAGCTTCTAAAAATCGTTCATAGCTTACACCATCATGTAAATCTTCTCCCGGGTGAATTTCATAACAAACATCTACACCATGTTTGTCGAATTCATCTAAAATAGGAAGCCATCTATTTGCTAATTCTTTAAATCCGGTTTCTACTACACCGGCAGGACGTTGGGGCCATGGATACACCATGTGCCATAATAATGCACCACTGAAAGTAGCATGTGCATTTAAACCCAGATTAGCAGAAGCTTTTGCCGCTAACTTCAATTGATCGATAGCCCAAGCAGTTCTTGCTTTCGGATTATTTCTTAATTCCACAGGAGCAAAACCATCAAACAATTTATCATAAGCAGGGTGTACTGCAACCAGTTGTCCTTGAAGGTGAGTTGAAAGCTCGGTAATCTCGACTCCCAGTTCCTTTAGCTTTCCCTTAATCTCATCAGCATAAGTCTTGCTTTCGGCAACCTTTGCCAGATCAAAGAAATTCGGATCATTAGTAGGTATCTGAACTCCTTTAAATCCTAAAGATTTAGCCCATGTACTAATATTCTCAAGATTATTATAGGGTGCTTCTTCAGCTATAAATTGGGCGAGGAAAATGCCCGGACCTTTTAATGTTTTCATAAATTATTAGTTTCACTAAATATAATAATTCAATCTGTTAAAGAGTGTATCTATAACACTAAATTCTGTTTTGTCCGGGTCTTTTTTCGCTCATTTTGATTCCTTTAACTCAGGATTAGTCTTTTCTTTTTCTGGTTTAACATTTATTGGCATAATGATTGGAAGTAACACATTGGGTAATTAAGAAATTAGTATAAAAGATAAGGATAAGAAATTATGAAAAAGTTGTTGATTTTAGGGTTAATGGCTATAGGAATGTCTTCTTGTAGTAAAGAGACTCTTGATAGTGCCGGGAGAGATGTTGCACAAAATATAATCAGATCCTATAAGTGGACTGATGTGGTTAGAGTTGTAAAAGTAACTGGTAAAGAAGAAGTAAGAGATACATTGGTGTCCAAGGAAACGGAAAATTCCTATTTAGAATTTAAAAAGGATGGCTATGCTTATATCTATAAAGATGGTCAATCGACTTCAGCAACCTATGATATGCCAACCAGTAGATCGATGAATTATGGAGGGATTCCATATAACATCAAAGAAAATATTATTCAGACTACGTTAAAGTTTACACTTGAGAATGTTACTGAAGCTACTACAACTACGATAGAATTTAAAAGATAAAAAGTATAAAATAAACTTGATTTGAGAATTAGCACATGCGTTTACGGATGTGCTTTTTTATTTTTCTCTTCAATCCACTGAGATAAGTATTTGCTTGAAAGAAATTGATTTGTCCACAATATCTGACCGATAAAGTTTCTTTGACGGTGATTTTCTAAATTGTCTTCAATTGAGTCTAATTGAATAATTAATTCTTTGCCCCAATCTGAATCTTGGAGTGTTTGTAATGCTTGTTCTCCATATTGAAAACATGTATTCCATTGTTCTTCATTCTGATAAAGGAGTACGGCATAGTTCACAAATTCCTCCATATTATCGGTGACAAATCCTGGCCAAGGCAATTCAGTTTCCATTCCTTCGACCGCTATCTTTGAACACACAGAAGGTGTTCCTGCTGATAAGGCATCAATAAATTTCCCCTTTAAGCCAGCTCCAAAAGGAATAGGAGCCAACAAGGCTCTATACTTCTTTAATGTGGCTACAGCATGGTCTGCCCGACCCATTATTTTAAAGCCTTGTTTGGGATTATTTAACTGCCATACTTTTTCACTGGGATATGCTCCATAAATATGTAATTCTGCCATCGGCAATTTCTTACGGATGGAGGGCAATATCTCCTTTAGTATTTGAACCGTCTTCCAGTTTGGCTCGTGTAGAAAATTTCCAATAAACATGAAATGCGCTCGCGTCCTATAGCCTGGTTTCTCTCCTTCGGAATCCAATACCTGAAAGGGTAAATAACTCAAAATGTTTGAATCGACCTTAAATTGCTCTTGAAGTATTTTAATCTCCTCGGGAGATATTATTAAGCTTAGATCAGAACGATATATGGAAGCGATTTCACGTTTTGCCATATCGCTAAAAAGCAGACTTTCATTGAAGTCCCATCCTTTTTTGTAAGCTTCCTGTCTTGCGTGTCTTACGAAATGGAGATCTTCCGTATCCAATATCCGAAGAGCATCAGGGCAGCCTTGGGCTACTCGCCAGCTATATTGTTCTTCAACCATAAACCGATCAAAAAGGACAATTTTGGGATTCAATTCTTTAACATATACATCGAAAGAAGAGTCATTAAGGAGAATTTCCTTCTCTATAATACCTTTACTGCTTAAAGGGAAAGAGTATGCGGATTTAGAGGCTGCGCAAGCAAAATGAATGTGGTAACCTTCGGAAAGAAACAAATCAATTAATTGGAGTATTCGCCAACCTGCTGCCGAAGAAGTAGGTTCAGGCCAAACCAATCCGATAATTAACATTGTTTTTTCCATGCCGCAAATTAGCATTATTTCATGTATTTAGGGTGATGATTTTGTTTTCATTACCTTTGGTATTATTTTTCAACGTTATGTTAGGACTTAAACTTTTGACGGATCCCAGATGGGCCAATATTGCAGAATCAAACCTAGAAGAGATTTTGACAGATCATGCCTGGTGTGAACAAAAAGCAGCATCCAATGCGATTTCTTTAATCACTCAGAACTCAGAACATGAAGATTTAGTGCATGAACTGACTGCTATTGCTATTGAAGAAATGGAACATTTTAAGATGGTCATCGACATTATTCAGCAAAGGGGCTATACATTAGGCAGAGAACGTAAGGATGATTATGTGGGTCAGCTTATGAAATTTGCAAAGAAAGATGGTTCGAGAAATCAGGCTTTTATTGATCGATTATTATTTGCAGCAATGATCGAAGCCAGAAGTTGTGAAAGGTTTCGCGTATTATCGAAAAATATTAAAGATCAGGATCTCTCCAAATTTTACTATGATCTTATGGTTTCTGAAGCTAATCATTATACAACCTTTTTAAATTTCGCAAAGAAATATACCATTGATGTTGATGTGGACAAGAGATGGAAAGAATGGTTGGACTTTGAGGGGGAGTTAATTCAATCCTACGGTAAGAAAGAACATATTCATGGATAATAAAAATAGCTGATCAGCTTATACCTGATCAGCTATTTTATCTTCTTCTTTAATGGCTAATTGGCCACAAGCCGCATCGATATCTTTTCCTCTGCTTCTACGCACATTGGTAATAATCCCCTGACTACGTAAATAAGAGGCAAATTGATCTATTTTATCAGCTTCAGCATTCACGAAGTCAGCCAAAGCAATTGGATTATATTCTATAATGTTCACCTTACATGGAACATGTTTACAAAAACGAGCTAACTCCTTAGCATCTTGAATTTCATCATTGAAATTATGGAAAACGATATATTCAAAAGTAATAGGGCTTTTAGTCTTAGCATAGAAATATTTTAAGGCATCAGCAAGTGCTGACAATGAGTTTTGCTCATTGATCGGCATAATCTCATTACGTTTTGTATCATTTGCTGCGTGCAGTGATAATGCTAGATTAAATCTTACCTCATCGTCTCCTAACTTTTTGATCATTTTTGCAATACCGGCAGTTGATACAGTAATACGCTTAGCAGCCATATTCAGTCCTTCAGGAGAGGTAATGAGCTCCACAGACTTCATCATATTGCTATAGTTCAGCAGGGGCTCACCCATTCCCATATAAACAATATTGGTCAACGGATGTCCGTACTTCTCTTCTGCTTGTTTGGCAATCAGCACAACCTGATCATAGATTTCATCAGCGTTCAGATTCCGCTTTCTATCCATATAACCCGTAGCACAGAATTTACACGTTAAACTACAACCAACCTGAGAGCTGACACAAGCCGTCATGCGATCATCTGCAGGGATTAATACGCCTTCAATAACGTTGTTGTCATATAGATAAAAACTGCTTTTAATAGTTTTATCAGCACTTATCTGTGATTCTTTAACCTTCACAGCGTTAATGCTGAAATTGTTTTTCAGCGTTTCTCTCAATGACTTGCTTAGATTGCTCATTTCATCAAAATCAGTACAGGATTTTTGCCATAACCATTCATAAATCTGCTTGGCACGGAA
>JBEBRZ010000040.1:0-32684 GCA_040394615.1 Sphingobacterium mizutaii | reverse complement strand
AACTTATATTATGGATTGATTAATTTCCACCTCGAACTCTATTTTGTTCATCGCTTCCATCCCTAGCTTTATCTCTCCCTCTAACCTCTTTCCCAAGCTTTAGAGATGCAGAAAAAATAAAGGTTCTACTATCCAGATTAAATCGCTGATTCATTAACACACCGCCTGCATTTGATTCTGTCTCATACGTAATAGTCTTAAAAATATCATTTGCTGCCAGCTTTAAGGATAACTTATCGTTCCAAACTGATTTCATTACACCTGCAGATACAAATCCAAATCCTTTTTGACGGAAGACGCCATCCGTTTGAGCAGAATTATACTGACCGTTAATTTCGAAAGACCAACTTTTAGGAAGCTTAAATATATTATTGGATTGTAAAGTATATGACCATTCTCTATTATCAATTTTCTCGTCATTAAAGAATCCGAAATAATAGTTTTCATAGATATTCGCATTATTTATACTCGTCCAGAAACTAAGTGGATTATATGAATGATTAATATTAACCCCCTTATTTTTAAACCCATCAATATTTGCAACAGACCTAATCGTTACATTCTGAGCTGGCAACTGAGTCAAAACACTTGTCATTACGTCTTTTACATCTGTATAATAGAGTGACACATGCAGATTTTTACCGAATCCATAATTAAGCTCGAAGGCATTCGCCAATTCGGGTTGCAATAATGGATTACCTTCAAAAAAGACAAATGCGTCAACATAATACCGGAAAGGATTTAAAACTTCATAATCAGGTCTATTGATTCTTCGGCTATATGAAAACTGAAGATTGTGCATTTCACTGATTTTTTTACTGATAGATGTACTCGGGAACCAATTCGTATAATTCCTGTTGTTTTGAATGCTTGAGGTAAGTTGGTTTCCAAATGAATACGTATTTTCGACTCGAAGACCAGCAACTACATTCCAATCATTGAATTCAGCATGGTAGTTTGCATAACCGGCATGGATTTTTTCCTCGTATAAAAAATGATTGCTGGTACTTAAGTCCCTAATCCATTCCCCTACCTTTAATGTATCATTAATGGCATTATTATCTGCATTCATAAAACTACTTTTCCAACCTAGTTCTAATCTTTGGTTTTCACTGAATTGATGTAGATAATCCAATTTACCCACATATAGTTTAGTTAAGGATGGCGTTTTATTTTTTCTTTTGGATAAAAAGGGATGCTGATGATTGGTTTGTTGAAAATCCGATATTAGTTCTTGGTCTGCCTTATAGTCCGCATGCAAATACTCGAAATCTCCGCTAAGCAAATGTTCCTTCTCTCCAATTTTCTGTTGAAAATTAGCCATGAGGGTATTTGTATTCCATTTACTAATATTGGTATTATCAGTAAGGGAATTTGAAATCATTTCTTCATTGCTAAAGAGAATATTATTATAGCCCTGATTGAGATTTTTATAAGTACCAAAACTACCGGTCCAGCCTACTCCTAAGCTTAATTGATCATTCGCTTGATAATCTATCCCTGCTTTTGCATTATTCGTTTCCAGTGGTTCATCTGTACTTGAATATTGAAGAGATTTTCTTGCGAACTCATCTTGTGGATTTTTCTCAAAGAATCGATCAAAGTTTCTGTACTCTCTTTCACCTCGGTATCCTCTATCGTAACCGAAATTAATATTCCATTTTTTCACCTGACCAGCAAAATTAAATCCGGCACCATAACGTTCTTTTCTACCGGCTCCGCCAAATGTATTCACGGAAAGGTTATATCCGTTTTTCTTTTCTGTTTTCATAACAATGTTGATCATCCCTCCCATTCCTTGAGCATCATATTTTGCAGACGGGTTTGTGATCAGTTCAATACTTTTTATGGACGATGATGGAGTCCCTTTCAGCAGGGTAGCTAAATCCTTAGGAGACAGATAAGATAATTTACCATTGATCATAATAGCGACATCAGACTTTCCTCTCATATTAATATTCCCATCATCATCTACTTTGATTGCGGGAGCTCTCTGCAGAATTTCCAAAGCAGTCATCCCATCAGCAAGAATACTATTTTCAATATTTAAGATCATACGGTCCGACTTTCGCTCAATCAATTTTTTCTGACCTACGACCTTAATTTCGTCGAGGGCTTGTAATTTAGGAAGTAAATGAATTTGACCTAGATCTAATAGTTCATGAGTTATGTGAAGATTATCTTTATGATAGTTAGAGTAACCTAAATAAGATATAGTTAGCTCATAGAATCCGGATGGAATATGGAGTCTGAAAAAACCTTTATCATTTGTAGCAATAGATTTAGACTCTTCAGATTCTTTGGATTTTAAAACAATGGTGACTTGATTTAGGGTCTCATTATTTTCATTCAGGATGGTACCTTGGACTCCTGTTTGAGCGTACATTATAGTTGGAAACAACAGGAATAGCAAACAAATTTTGATATTTAATAGCATATATAAATAGATTAATAATATTGAAACAGTTTGTTGTTTTCATAGGAAGATATTTCTAAGCACGGGATATTTTCTTTTTTCTCCTACCCCACCAGATTAGAAAACCTGTAATAGGAAGTGATGTTGCAATTACACCTGCCAGAAAAGTCGATAACTTACCAAACTGCCCCCACCATTGGCCCATATGCAGTTGCCAAACAGCATTTTCAACCTTTTCATGGGTGATATATGGTTTCTCAATTTGAATTTTATCACCGGTATAGCGATTATATACGATATGATCTAAGTTTTCAGTACTCTTTAATCCTGCTACACCCATATTATAAACAAAGGCTCCTACCTTATCCAGATTGTACACCCATATACCGGCATTTTTCTTATCCAGATTTTCCGCCAGACTTTTATAAGCAAATTGGGCAAAATCCAGAGATTCACGCCCCTCTACAACTTCAGGTAATACCGCATCCATGTGTTCTTCGGAACCTCCGAAAGATTTTATAATAACATCCGCAAAAGAATGGAAGAAGATAATGATTCCAGTTAAGCTTAAAATGAAGCACAACAACAGAGAATAAAACCCATAAACATTATGCAAATCGTAATTAAAACGTTTGAATTTGGCTTTCCATTTAATGGTAAAACTATCTTGTCTGGTTTTTTTTGTCCAGCGTTTTGGCCACCAAAGGACTAATCCCGTAATACAGCTGATCAAGAATATTACTGTACAAATCAAGACAATCCAACCACCATATCCCCTAATCAATAAATGGGAATGAAGATGAGCCATTACATAAAAGAAATGTCCGGTGTAATCAACTTTAATAACCTCTGCGTTATAAGGGTTGACATATGTAAAATTCAATTTTTGGGTGTCAGAATGAAAAGCTCTCACACGGATACTACGTTTAGGATCATTAAAAAACACGATCTCTGAAAGCTTGAGTTTGGGATCTTCTTTATAAAGTGCATCTACAATTTCCTTCCCGGAAACTCGCTCTTTGCCAACTTCAACATATCTGGCATCTCCTGCAGTAAAATCTAAAATTTCATCACAGTACACAATTATTGTTCCTGTTAAACACACAAAAACGACAATTATTCCTGAAACAATAGAAGGCCACAAATGTAGCCAGGCATTTAATCTTGTATACCAGTTCTTACCCTTCTTCTTTGGCGGGACCGTACTTTTCGCAGGCCTTGGTTTAGTCTTTAATTCAATTTTTTGCATTTCTTTCATTTTAGGTCTTTTTAAAAATAAACTACTATAGGGCAAGCCCTATAGTAGTTTGGTATTAGAAAAATCAAATTAGAATTTGAATGATAAATTGGCTAAAAATTCAAATGGTCTCTGCGGTTTTCCGAAGACATCCCAATATTTAATATTTGTGATATTGTTTAGTTTCAAGCCTACACGGTACTTTGGTTGATCATAAAACACAGTTCCGTTCAATACAGTATAAGACGGAACATAAAAATCATCCCCGATATTCATTAAAACTTTGTCAACATAGTTTACACCAGCACCAAATCCCAGTCCTTTAACACCATTGTCTAAGAATTTATATGAAGTCCATAAATTGGCAACATGTTTTGGAGTCCATGCTTCTCTTTTCCCTTGGATATCCTCTTCACTTTTAGTGTACTTATTGTCATTATATCCGTAACCTGCAATAATATTCCAGCCTCTCACAGGATTTGCAATAAAGTCTACTTCAAAACCTTCACTTTTTTGCTCTCCATTTTGAATATTTACACCAGTGGTAACTTCCATCAGGCGACTGCTTACTTTAATGTTATAATAACTTACAGTAGCGTTAAATAGACCATCCATTAGTTCCAATTTTGCACCTGCTTCAATCTGATTAGCTTGCTCCGGATTCCACTTTATGATCTCTGCATTCTCGGGGTCATCATTTATATTGTTGATACCTCTTGAAGCAGCAATATTGGTGAAGCTATTCATGTAATTCGCAAAAATGGACACTTTATCTTTTATAGGTTGGTATACTAAACCAATTTTCGGTGAGATATTCATTTGTGTGTAGCCTTCTGTCTCGGTGTAGGATTCAGCAGTCTCCCTTTGTTCTACGTTGCCATTTTCATCCTTAATTTCAGGTTGTCCGGGATTATATGATTTAATAGTACCTTGTTGGAACCTGTTTACACGAGCACTTAGCATCACAAAGAATCGATCTGAAATATTTGTTACGTTAGATACATAGGCACTTGAAACATTATATTTACTATCATCAATTCCATCTCCATAACTTCTATCGCCACGAGATAAATCAACTTCTGAGCGAGTTAATGGTTTCCAAACCTGATCTTTAACACTCACGGTATCATATATAGCAAAATATGGAACCATATATAAATTTTTCGAGGTGTAGAAAGTTGCGTCTAACCCTAACAACACTTTATTTTCAACTTCTCCTACTTTATACGAACCATTAAAATTTTGTTGAATAACTGAGAAATTTAAATTGAAATCATCGAAAATTCTGTATCTACGTTCAATTCTATTATCATCAACGATCATGGGAACCATAAAAATCGATCCTTTATCACCGGAATTATTATACAAATAAGAAGTTCTAGAGGTCCAGTTTTCAGATATTTGATGCTCTATTTCGGCTCCTATATTAATATTCGTCCGATTTGTAGCAATATCATTTGAAGTTAAGGAACGATCATAAGGCATATCCCAATCTTTTAAATTAGACATCGTTAATTTATTGGTATTTCTTAAGTAAGCAACTAGAGGTTTCGTTGAATTATAAAGGTCTGCATCAAATCTTACATTCGTTTTTTCACCTGCTTTAAATAATAAACTGGTTGCGAAGCCAAATGCAGTAGTCTTTCCTTCATTTTGGAAACCGTTATTCGTCATACCTAAAACATTGAAACGGCCTAATGCTGTTCTGTCTTTATTCAAAGGCGCATTGACATCAGCTGTAAGACGATTCATTCCAAAACTTCCGGTCAAATAACTTACCTCTCCCCTAAATGATTCAAAAGGTTTTTTGGTTACATTATTAACGACCCCACCATAGGAGGTAACCTCTGCTCCGAATAGTGTAGCAGAAGGACCTTTTAATACTTCAACTTTCTCTAAATTGAAGATTTCAGATACCGCACGACTATTAATCGGTAGCCCGTTTCTCACCATACCTGATCCTGTAGAAGAAAAACCCCTTAATAAAATCCCATTACCACTATCATTAACACCATTAGTAACAACAGCTCCTGGAACCTGCGCTAATGCAGATACATAATCTGCTGCAGCAGTTTCTAACATCAGTTCTTTGGTAATAACACTATAGGCTTGAGGGTTCTCTAAATTAGCAAGTGGCATTCTTGCAATATCCTCGGTTTCTTTCTTAGCGTATTTATTGCGTTGAATATCCGAAACGATAACTTCTCTTAATTGAGTAGAATTAGATTGAACTGTAATTCGATCTACAGTGGTTTCATTACCGGATGTAACAATGATAGGAACTTCTGAAACAATATAGTTGGCATAAGTAACCTGTAGCGTATATTTTCCGGAAGGTGCATTTAGAACAAATGTTCCTTCCTCTGATACCGCCGTATTATACTTTGTGTCTTTTAATCGGATAGATGCGTAGGATAAAGGTTTTCCGTCAATTGTAAAAACTTCACCTTTAATGGAAACTGCATTTTGTGCCTGTAACAACACCGGAAACATTAAAATAAAGAGAATCCCCTGAAAGATTCTGATAAAAATAGATGTATATGTTTTTTGCATAAACTTATTTAGATTAAATATAAATAATGCCGCAAAAGTATTACATTTGAAAACGAATTGATAACATATTAAGGATATTCAGTAACACATTAGGGATAAAATGCAAACAATAACATTGAAAGAACTTTATGATAAAGAAGAGTTACCAGATTTGTTTTATTTCACTGATCTACAGTATGTTTCAAATGGGTTTTCAGCAACAGTGATAAATAATGAATTTGTCTCTTGCAAATTATTATCCTATCACGATGAGGCAATAGATGTATTTTACCAGGATTGGAACCTATTACAGCCTTTTAGACTTAGAATTAGGCACAACATTCCGTTAATCAAAGTTCAGTTTGAGATTGAAGGAAATTCTTGTTTCGAAAGCTTAAATAATGAGGTTATTAACATCCCTTCCAAGCATTATCAATTCATACAAATTCCCAAAGCTGATGGGTATTTAACTTATACAAGTTCGAGAAAAGTACTTGATATCCATATTAAACAGCAGTATCTTTTTCAGTTGTTAAACACTCAAGGTTATTCAGAACAACACCTGAAGGAGCATTTTTTATTAAAGAATTACACCTTTTATCGAAAGGCTTCCATAATTTCTGAACAACAAAAGAGATTAATACAAGATCTTATTCAACATAGTTACCAATCCGACTTTGCGAGGGAGTTCATTCGAATCAAAGCGATTGAGTTAATTTTGACCGTGTTTTCCGGAGCTTCTAATCAGCTCAGTAAAGTGAAGTGGAGCGAAAATGATGTTGATATTATGATGAATCTAAGGAATTTTCTTGATCAGAATTTTCATAAAGAATTACATTTAAAGACATTAACCCGTCAATTTGGTATTAATGAATTTAAACTAAAGAATGCATTTAAAGATTTGTTTGGTGAAACTGTTTTTTCATACATCAGAAAACAACGTTTAAAGAAGGCTCAAGATTTACTTATTAAATCGGACTTGGAAATAAAGGAAATCGCATTCCTTACAGGTTTTAAATATTCACACCATTTTAGTAAGGTGTATTTCAATCATTATAAACATCTTCCAAGTGAACATAGAAGTCAAATATCCTAACTCCTTCAGTTAAACAGCTTGTTTTCAAAAGCATAAGGAGTTAAACATCTTTATTACAATAAAGCTTTGCTTCTCGTAAGACGTTCTAAAAAATTCCATTTCAAAATAAATACATCGGGGATCCCTATTCAACAGGGGCTTTTTTGACAACATACTTATAAAATAATGGTTAATTACAGCTACCTTTGTACTAATATTTAAAAACAAATGAAAATTCAGTTAAATACGATTGAAGAAGCAATCGAGGATATAAAAGCGGGAAAAGTAATCATTGTCGTTGATGATGAGGACCGCGAGAATGAAGGAGACTTTGTGACCGCTGCTCGAAATGCTACTCCAGAAATTATAAATTTCATGGCCACTCATGGTAGAGGTCTTGTGTGTGCTCCTTTAACAGAGGAACGCTGTAGAGAGTTAAACCTCGGACTGATGGTTAATAATAATACAGCAGTATATGAAACGAACTTTACTGTATCTGTAGATCTACAAGGTTATGGTTGTACCACAGGTATTTCTGCCTCTGACCGTTCAAAAACAATCAAAGCATTAATAGATCCCAATATCAAACCTGAGGAACTTGGTCGTCCTGGTCATATTTTTCCATTGATCGCTAAAGATGGAGGAGTTTTGCGCAGAACTGGACATACTGAAGCTACTGTAGACCTAGCTCGCCTTGCTGGCTTTGAACCTGCAGGTGTTTTGGTAGAAATTCTAAAGGACGATGGAGAAATGGCACGCCTACCGGATTTAATTAAAGTGGCGGAAAGATTCGATCTCAAAATTATAAGTATTGAAGACTTAATTGAGTACAGATTAAAACACGACACTTTAATTCAGGAAGAAGTTAGTGTAGAAATGCCAACTGAATATGGTGATTTCAAGATGAAAGCTTTCACTCAGAAAAACACCGGAGAACAACATTTGGCACTTTATAAAGGAGAATGGAAAGAAGATGAGCCTGTATTGGTTAGAGTACACAGCTCTTGTGTTACAGGGGATATTTTTGGATCTTGTCGCTGTGATTGTGGACCTCAGCTTCACAAATCGATGGAAATGATCCAAAAAGAAGGAAAGGGAATCATTGTTTATATGAACCAAGAAGGAAGAGGTATAGGATTGGTTAATAAACTTCATGCATATAAACTGCAGGAAAGTGGCATTGATACAGTGGATGCTAATCTTCAATTAGGCTTTAAACCCGACTTACGTGATTACGGTGTAGGTGCTCAAATATTGAGATATATGGGGGTTACCAAAATGAGATTAATGTCTAATAATCCTAGTAAGCGTGCCGGCCTGATTGGATACGGATTAGAAGTAGTAGATAATGTTCCTATTGAAATCCATCCCAACAAATACAACGAAGAATATTTGAAAACAAAAAGAGATAGAATGGGTCATACCCTCAACAATCTTTAAAAATAGAACAAAAATGGAGGTTTATAACCTCCATTTTGCTTTTAAAGCCCCTTATCACACTATTTTAAACAATATCATCCCCTATTTTGTTCGAATAAAAAAATACATTATGAGAAATTCATTATTGATAGAAAAAGCTTATTTGAATGGATCTTTTATCAGTTCAGATAAAACATTTGATATAATAAACCCATCAACATTAAAAGCAATAGGTAGTTTACCAGATTTAACGGTAAAAGATTGCAAAAAAGTTATTGATGCGGCACATAAAGCATGGGAATTATGGAAAACCACACCTGTTGGAGAAAGATCTAAAATTCTTCGAAATCTGTATAACCTAATTAATCAGTATAAGAATGAGCTCGCTGAAATCATGACGCTCGAAAGTGGCAAGCCTATTAAAGAATCATTGACAGAAGTTGAATATGCAAACTCTTTCATTGATTGGTTTGCAGAAGAAGGGAAACGTGCCTATGGCGAAACAATTCCTTCATTGCTTGGAAATACAAGAATGCAGACTATTAAACAAGGTGTAGGCGTGGTTGCGGCCATCACACCTTGGAATTTCCCTTTGGCAATGATTACGCGAAAGGTTGGACCAGCGCTTGTAGCTGGCTGTACTGTTATCTTAAAACCTGCTTCTCAGACACCATTTTCAGCAATTGCACTTGCTAAACTTGCTGATGAAGCGGGTGTTCCTAAAGGTGTTTTCAATGTAATCACTTCAAAAGATAGCAAAGGCATAGGAAAAGAATTAGCAACAAATGAAAAAATTAGAAAAATTTCCTTTACAGGCTCTACTGCTGTTGGACGTACATTGATGGAACAAGCTGCATCTACAATCAAACGTGTTTCTTTGGAATTAGGTGGTAATGCCCCTTTTATCGTTTTTGAAGATGCAAATATTGATAAAGCTGTAGAAGGAGCTATTGCGGGAAAATTCCGTAATACCGGACAAACATGTGTTTCTATAAACAGGTTTTACGTTCAGGATTCCGTGTATGATCAATTCACAAAGAAATTGACTGCAGCAGTTAAGAAATTAATCGTTAGCGATGGTTTGAAAAAGAATTCTCAGGTTGGTCCTTTAATCAATGCTGACGGTCTGAAAAAAGTAGAAGAACATGTAAAAGATGCTGTCTCAAGAGGTGCTAAAATAGAAACCGGCGGCAAAGCCATGAAAGATTTATTTTATGAGCCCACTGTCATCTCTAATATTCCTACGGATAGCATTATAGCTAACGAAGAAACCTTCGGTCCGGTCTGTGCTTTATTTAAGTTCACAACAGAGGAGGAAGTAATTAAGTTAGCAAATAATACTCCATTCGGATTGGCTTCTTATTTCTATAGTCAGGATGTCAATCAATGTTTTCGTGTTTCAGAACACTTAGAAGCCGGTATGGTAGGCGTTAATTCCGGTTTAATCTCCAATGCTTCTGCTCCTTTTGGGGGAATCAAGCAATCTGGTTTAGGTAGAGAAGGATCTAAATATGGTTTAGATGAATATATGGAAATAAAATATGTATGTTTTGGAGGGAACTAACCCTCCAAACATTACCAAATATGATATCTTAGCCCTAACATAATATAATTGGGCTCAGTCACTCCATCTTTAAATTGATATTTTACTTTGTAACCGGTATACAAGGATAAATCTACCGATGGAAAATAGTAACTAATAGCTACCTGTCCATTTGCTTTAGTGAAATTTTCTTTTCTCTTTATCGGATCATCATTGTCGCCTTCTACAGAATAATCGTAAGTAAAGAATTCCTGTCCAAGACCTGCTCCTAAAAAGATATTAAAATCAGATTTTTCTTTATTAAGGATATTGACCAGATAATCTGCACCTACTGCTAATAAATCGCCTCTACCATGAAATTGAGCCTGAATGGATTGCCTATTTGTAAAATCATATTTACCCTGTATACCAAAACTAGCATCATAAGATGCATCATCTAATTTAAGATCACTATAAATACCAAAGGCCCAATCATGTTCTTGTGCATTTAAGATCACGGGACTTAGAATTGCAATAATAACCCAAAGTAATTTCTTCATAGCATATATATTAGTCAACTTGTTCTCCTTTACTTTTTCTAAACTTCTTATAGAGTTTGATAAGTACCATTAGCAAAATTCCCAATCCTAAAATACCAACTACCCCAAACACCCAGCCCAATGCTGATTTTAGAATTACTAAAAAGACAATAGCAAATAAGATAATAGTAGATACTTCGTTCCATAATCTTAATTGGGTGGATGTCCAGTTGGACTCTTCATCTCTTAATCTATACATAATCTTTTGAGAAATGAAATGATAAGCAATTAAAGCTGCTACAAACCCAAGTTTAATTTGCATCCATGTTGCTGTTAAAAGAGCGGGATTTAAATGTAAGAGTAATAATGCAGAGATTACTGCAATATACATTGCCGGCGTTGTAATTACCCACCAAAGTCTGTTCTCCATGATAACAAATTGCTTATGCAGAACCTGATACTCAACTTCAGACTTTTGTTTGGCTTCAGTATGATAGATAAATAATCTTGGCATATAGAATAAACCTGCCATCCAACAAATAACAAAAATAATATGTATTGCTTTCGCGTATAGATAGAGCATATATCAAATTAATAACCCAAAAATAGAAATTAAATCAGCAATTAGCGATATGCTATTATAAGTCTCCATCAAATTTAACAAGAAACGGACAAGAGCTGGGGCACTCTATAATTAAAATCATTAGCGGATATTGCACATTTTACTTCTGGTATTTTAAATCTATGTGTGGCACTTTTCGCTTATCCTAAACATTTATTGTTCCTCCTGTTTTAATGTGGTTCTTAGGCTGATTTTTAATCAAAATTTCATTAACAAAAGCAAAATGATTAAAAATCAGATAGTTTGTTTTTTTGATATTTTTCTAATTCAAATCTCCCAGGCATTCCATTGCTAACGCTAAAGTATCTGTTTCTTCTGATAATGGATCATACTTTCTATTTCATTCTGTAGGTGATGGTGATTATATAAATAATAATATACCTCTAAACCCACCATCTAATTATACTTTAAAAGTTGTTTTAGATAATGTGGGTTTTACCTCTACCACTAAAATGTATGATTATATTGAAATAGATTATTTAACTATTATTAAAGAGTATGCATATTCAAATACATATTATTATGTAAAATTCCACTTCTTAGATCCGAAAGGAATCTCAAATTATTATCGGTACAGTGTGGCAGTAAATGATCAGCCTTTTAAATTTAAATCTGCACTGCGGGATAAATATAATGATGGAAACACGATAATTCATGGACTCAATGCCGGTAATATAAATGATGTTCAGCAGGAGATAAGATTCACATTCGCGGGCAGGTTATTGCAGAAGATGTTCATAAATATTGGTCGGATTTTCAATCGCCCCAGGAAATCCAACTTCCAATATTAGAAATGATGTATTAGGATACTTTAGTGTAAGTAGTGCAAAGGATTATTATATTTTCATTCCTGAAACTTTTGATTAGTATCTAAAAAAACAATGAAAATAATGTTGATGTTATAATAATCAATTAAAAGACTGGAATAACTTAAAAGAGCTGCTCTAACGTGCAGCTCTTTTAAGTTATTAGTCGAATTCTACTAGTATCTGAATTCTCTTATGGTTTCGATAGCATATTCAACATTATCGAAAGGAATATCCGGCATAATACCATGACCAAGGTTAAAGATAAACCCATTCTCCCCTCTCATTCGTTCAAATAAGTCCAAAATCTTCTTTTTAATCACGGGTTTATCTGCATACAAAACAAATGGATCTAAGTTTCCCTGAACAGCTATGTTAGCTGGCAAAGATTGCTTAATATTCAATAGATCAGCATTCCAATCAACAGAGATTACATCAGGTTGAGCATCTACCATTAGAGGTGCAAATACAGAACTACCTTTACAGAAAGATATAATAGGAACATCTTTTCTATTCAATTTAGATATAATGTATTTATTGTATTTATGAGAGAATTCTTGATAATCATTCCAAGATAAAGCCAATGCCCAACTATCAAATAGTTGCAATGCATTTACTCCGGCTTCAATCTGCATATTTAAATAAGCAACCGTTACATCCGCTATTTTCTGCAAAATACTATGCGCTAAATCCGGTTGATTATTCAACAATGTTTTTGTTAGTTTAAAGTCTTTAGAAGATCCTCCTTCAACTAAATAACTTAAGATAGTAAAAGGAGCGCCGGCAAAACCAATCAAAGGTACACGACCATTTAAGCGGCCTTGAATAACTTTTATGGCATCACCTACATACTGAAGTTTATCCAAACAATCCACTGATAGATTTTCAGCGTCTTTTACTGACCGGATAGGATTCGAAAAGCGGGGTCCAACTCCTTGTTCAAAAGACAAATCTCCTCCCATTGCTTCGGCGGTAACCAAAATATCGGAAAATAAAATAGCTGCATCGACACCTAATAAGTCAATAGGCAACATAGTAACATCTGCGGCAATTTCAGGTGTTTTACACATTTCAAGGAAAGAATACTTGTTTTTTATTTCCCAATATTCCTTCATAAATCGTCCTGCTTGACGCATCATCCATACTGGAGGCCTCTCCGTAGGCTGCGAAAGCGCAGCACGGATCAATAAATCGTTCTTTAAATTTTTGTCCACTATTTATGCTTATTTACTTCGTTTTTTATTTTCTCAATAATAGATTGCTGACGGGCAGTAAGTCTTAATTTCTCTGCAACTTCAATATAAGCCTCAACACGCTCGTAATCTTTCTTTCTAAGGTTTATATTCGCCAGGTTGATCAAAACCATCCCCTTCTCATTGTCTTTTCGCCAAGGTAATCTGGATGCCAGCTGAAAATGGTATTCAGCATCTTCAATTCTTTCTTCTTTCAATGAAATATTACCCATCATAAATTCATAGAAATTGCGTCTGCCCTTCCTTAATTTATCTGGATTCTTAATCTGTGCTAATAACCTCTTGGTCTTTTCATAGTCTTGTTTGTGAAAAGCTTGAGTGGCCAGATAGACTGTTCCTTCTTTCAAATAACTCCATACAAGGTACGTTATACCACCAAAAATATAAACAGCGATATTATAGTGCTTTGCATAGATAGCATACAATAGAAAAGCAATCGCAATTGCGATTACTATTTTTCGAGCTTGATTGGTCATCGAATTTCTAGTTCTGATTATCTGTGAATTTATAACCTACTCCACGGATGGAATGGAAATAAATCGGATGTTTTTGATCAGGTTCAAAATACTTTCTAAATGTAAGGATGAAGTTATCGATCGTACGAGTAGAAGGATAAACATCATAGTTCCACACTGTTTCTAATATTTGCTCACGAGATACAGCTTCATTTCTGCGCTCTATTAACAATTTAAGCAACATCGTTTCTTTCTTTGTTAATGAGGTAATACTACCATCAGCATGGTGCAGTTCAAAGGAATTAAAGTAGATGGTTTTATCTCCGATTGTATAAGAATTCAACTCTTTTAAATCCTCTCCTTTCATTCCTCTACGAATTAGATTACTGACACGTAAGATTAGCTCTTCAAGGTTAAAGGGCTTAATTAAATAATCATCAGCACCTTTTTTAAGACCTGTAATACGATCTTCAGAACTATTTTTTGCCGTTAAAAACATAATAGGAACCTCAGAATTCTGAAGTCTTATTGTCTCAGCAACCTGAAATCCATCGATCTCTGGAATCATCACGTCTAAGATGATCAGATTGAATCTTTCTTCCTTAAAAATTTTTAATGCTTTTTTGCCATCTGTTGCGGTTGTAACTCGGTAACCCTCAAGCTCTAAGTTTAACTTAATCGCTTCTAACAGATGTTCTTCATCTTCAACTAGTAGTATACGTTGTTTAGTTTGCATAATTTTCAAAAATAACTTCAAAAATACTCCCGGTAGGGTTATTATCTTTTACCCGAATGGTCGCGTTGTGTTTTTGTAATACTGTTTTAACAATATATAACCCCAAACCAGTTCCTTTGGTTTTACGGGTTGCTTCACTCCCTACTCGGTAAAACTTATTAAATATAAGTTTTTTTTCCTCAGCAGGAATTCCTTCACCATGATCTGTCACTGAAAATAACAGATTATTAACCTGTCTCTTTAACTTTACAGAAACAGTTGCACAGGGTGGTGAGTATTTAACCGCATTCTCAATAAGGTTCGTAATCACGTTCGTGATTGCAAATTTATCAGCTTTAAGTTCAATATCATTGTCCAGATCAAATTTAATAACCTGTGATTTGCACGCATTTTTTTGTAACCGATCAATAATCTCTTCTACCAAAACTGTCATATTGAAAGCTTCTTTCGGAAGTTGGTAAGCACGGTTTTCTAACTTAGTTGTTAACAAAACATTTTCTACCAAATCATCCAAACGTTCTATGTCTTTCAATGAATTTGCTAAGAATACCTTTTGCTGCTCTCTGTCTAAATCTCGTTTTAAAATGGTTTGGATATATAACTTTACAGAAGCCAAAGGTGATTTTAATTCATGTGTAATAGCTAATAAGAAGTTTTGTTGCTGTTGATTGATTTCATGTTCTTTCTTTACCTGCTTTTTTAGTTTTAATGCTCCCCAAATAAAGATAAGTAAGAAGATTAAACCCTCACCTATTATCATACCTTTTCTATTGGGCTCAAACTTTACTAAAATAAAACCCCACCAGAACAATTGAGTAATCGCGTAAAAAACAAGGAAATAAAATAGAAATAATGCTTTTTTCATAGACTAATAATCCTGCGCAAATGTAGTTAAATACGTCCTTATTACGAAGTAAGGCCAACTTTATGACAGTAAACTTAGAATCTCGATTGATTTGCCATTTTTTTGCCTTTATATTTGTGCATGTTTAATGATAAAAAGCATCTATTTTTCGATTTGGACCATACTATCTGGGATTTTGATAGAAACGCCGAAGAAACCCTGCATGAATTATATTACAAATATTCTTTTGATACTCTTTTCAATTCCCCATCTTCAGACAATTTTATTGCAACCTATACGGAAAATAATCATCGCCTCTGGCATCTGTATCACCATGGTAAAATAGACAAACTTAGCTTAAGAAAACTTAGGTTTGCTGACACTTTTTCGCAATTGGGAATAGAACCAGATTTATTCCCGGTAGAATTTGAGGAAGAGTATTTGGCAATCTGCCCCACAAAAACGAATCTCTTCCCGAATGCACATGAAACTTTAACATATCTGAAGGAAAAGTATACCCTACATTTGATTTCAAATGGGTTTAAAGAAGCGTGCGAGAAAAAGTTGGAACACAGCAAACTTACTCCCTATTTCCAGACAATTGTAATTTCAGAAATTTTTGGCATTAATAAACCTGACCCCAGAATTTTCGATCATGCCCTAAATAATGGAAGAGCGAATCGTGAAGAAGCTGTTATGATCGGTGACAATTTAGATGCTGATGTACGAGGTGCACAAAATGCAGGATTGGACGCTATTTTCTTTAACCCGCTTGAGGTAGAAAAACCCCAGGATGTTCACTATATGATTAAAGATTTAAAAGAACTACAACAGTTATTTTAATTATCATAACTGTTGTAGTCTGATATTATTTTAATATTGATTTCAATAGCTTCGTGTATGCATTAGTAATCTTTTCCATACCCTGATCATTTGGATGTGCATAATCAACGGTAGAATTTATATCTAAACCCATTTCCTTTTCAGATAACCAGAACAGGTGCTTATCACCCTTCGTTTGAAGGGCTTTTACTACCTTCTCAGCAACTATTGATCGAGATTGATAATCTTGATTGGTTTTTACATTTAACACACCAGGAACTTCGCTAGAACTATGAGCTGCAATTATAATTGGCGTATTGGGATGAACATCTCGAATAGTTTTCACGGCATTTTCTATTAATCCTGTGAATTTTTTCTCACCATCCTCACCAGCCACAGAAAGGTTTGGGATACAATCTAAAATAAACACTGCGGCATCTTCCACTTTAATTAGATCCAAAATCTCCTGTTCCAGACGTCCATTACCGCTGAATGCAAGGTTAATCACTTCCTGATCAAAATTTCTGCCTAACCAATTTGTCCAGCCTAAACCTGCTCGTGAAGCACAAGCACCCTGTGCAATAGAAGTACCATATACAATAATTGGTTTAGTCTTTTCATGCACAAATTGTACGTTTGCAGCATCCGCAACACCAAGTTCCATCCATTCAACGGTATTATACAAGGGCAGATAAAGACGATATACCATATCTGTATGAGTACCAAAATCCTGATAAGTATAACTTACCGTATCCTTAAAACGATAACTGCCATGTATCCAGTTCCATTCTCCTGACTTTTCATCTTTGCCATATAAATCTAAGCCGCTTACACCTGTAGTGGGCATATGAGGCATATTTAATCCACCCTTCAACTTATAACGAATTGTGAATTCCGAAGCAGTAGTTTTAAATTCTAAATAAACTCCTGCTGAATTTTGGCCTAAGTCCCAAACTGGTTTTCTAACCTTATCCTTCAAAGTCAAAGGTAACCTTCCATAGCCATCTTCAGCTTTTAATACTTGAACTCTACCTTGCAAAGCTTTTGCGTTATGTATGTCAATCCACTTCAGTTCCTGAGAAAACCCTAAAAAAGTAGAGATACAAAAAAGAGAGCCTATTAAGCTCTCTTTCCAATATTTAAATATTTTAAACATTATAATTCTTTTACAGTAATGTTTCTTAAAGAAACTTCATCACCATGATCCTGGAAACCAATTACACCTGATTTAGATTTACCACCTACATTTTTCAATAATTCAAACGCTAATGGCCATTGTTCCTTACTAAATTTACTTGCTTCCAATAATTGAGTCCATTCCGGTGTCCATAATTCATACTCTACCACCTTCTCATCATTTTGATAATGAGTTACTTTACCTTTATTAACAACAATTTTTGCTCTATTCCATTCCCCTGCAGGAAATGCATTTTGTGGTTTTGCTGGAATCATATCATACAATGAAGATGATTTGCGATTTCCATCAACGCCTTGTTTTGCATCTGGATGGTTTTCATTATCCAATAATTGAAATTCCGGGCTAGAAATATAAATAGGTTGATCTTTGATTTCTTTCGCTAAAAAGAATACACCGGAATTACCGCCATGAGAAATGTTCCACTCGAATTCCAATTCAAAATTTTTGAAATCATGTGCGAAAATTAAATCTCCACCTTCCGGATTTTGAACTCCTGCCGGAGCTTTAGAAAATTTTAATGTTCCGTTATCAATAATCCATCTACTTGGAACATGATCTTTATTATAACCTCTCCATCCGTTTAATGAAGAACCATCAAATAGAACATAAGCTCCTGATGAGTTCTTTTTAAAGTCTTTTAAGGATACTTTAGGCAGATCTAGTATTTCATAGGTTGGTACTGCTGCTCCAGCCTCTTTAGACACAGTCGCCTTGTCTTTATTAAATATGGAACAAGACGCAGCGGATAAACCAATTGCACCTACTAATACATACATAAAGTTTCTTTTCATAGTATAAAGTTGATTAAGTTGAAAGCCTAAATTTAATTATTCTAATTGTATTATCAAGTATTAAAATTGTTGACCGCCCATATCCTCCATCTCTGGAGCATCTTGTTCTCTGTTACGTTTTCCTAGGTCCTGGATTCCGAAACGATAGGTAAATGACAAGGTAAACATCCTCCTAGACCAACGGTGCGAAAACTGTGTCTCTCTATTTGGAAGATAATTTTGCATAGCAAATTGTCTTGTATTAAAAGCATCTCTTACATTTAATGTCACACTTCCTTTGTTTTTTAATACATCTTTTTTCAAGGCCAGATCAACTCCTTTCATAGGCTCCATCCTTCCTTGCATTGTTTTCATGCTACTTCGGTAATTACCGCGAACCTGCGCTGAAAAAGTAGGCGTGAACTTAACATTGGTAGTTAAATTTCCATTCCAATTAAAAGTCTTCCTTCCCTCTAATCCTAATCCATCTTTTGGATGAAAATTTAAAAGCGATAAATTTGCATTGGCTGTAACATCCCACCAGTTTGTGATATTTACCTTACTGATCCACTCAAATCCCATTGCATCCATATTTGCCGCATTCTCCCATTTCATGTAAGTCACGTTCGCGTTATCCCCTACAAGATCCGCAATAAGACTCTCATCATAAATTACAGGTTGCGTCATGTCATTCACACGTCTGTAGAAAACCGAAGACACAAAATTCCATTTCTCGTAGAATTTAGATAAACTCAATTCGGTTGCATGAATATCTTCCGGCATTAAATTAGGATTACCCTGACGGTAATTTTGAATATCGGAAACATCAATAAAAGGATTCACTTGCCAACCTCTCGGGCGCTGAACCCTTCTTGAATAGCTGACTTGTAATTTATCACCTCTTCCTTCACCAACAGAATAACTTAAGAAAACACTAGGATACAGTCTAAAATAATCCAGTTTACCCTCGTTATTCTTTATTATGCTTGGATCATCAAGATCATGCGAAAGGATATCCGTGTTTAAATAAGCCTGTTCAGCACGTAATCCAATCTGAGCGCCAAATTTCTCAGTCAACTGACGCTGGTAATTGACATAAAGTGCATGAACGGCACTTTCCATATTAAAATCATTAATGATTCTATAATCCGGTCTGTATTGTAATGTTACAGTATCCATTTCCTCTGAATACTGACTTTCATCTGAGTTACGTAATATACTTCTATATCCGGCTTCAAATTTATGATCTTCTGAAAAAGGCAACACATAATCTAATTGAAAGTTCCAGTTTTTACCTGTTTCAGATGTTGTATTTGTACGTTTGGATTCTGCCCTATCATTCGCAAAGGTTTGATGGAAATCATTTACCCCATCTTCAGTGTCATAGCCATAACTTACATTAGCAGTAATTTCTTCACCCTCACGCTTCAACTCCCTTTTAAAATCCATTTGTGCATCCACACCAATATCATCTTCATTTTGCTTAGAATTACGAAAACTACTGGCTCCTAGCCCTGGTACATTCCAATAATTATAGTTAATATCATTTCCTCGTTCATTATCCCTCAAACTTAAGTTTCCGGCAATGCTCAAAGTCGTTTTATCATTGATATAATAATCTGATCCCAATCTAATGGTGTGATTATATCCTAATCTGGAGCTTTCTTCAATGCTTTGTGTAATCGGGCTCAAATCCGTAATACCTCCGTTAATATAATCTGTTGTTCTGGAGGTTCCACCACCTACATTATTACGTCTGCTGAAATTATAATTACCAAAATAATTTACTTTCCCAGGTCTATAATTCAAGGTGATCCCGGCATTTGCATTTTCATAATTTCCCACAGAAGCATTTACCGATCCGTTCAATCCTAATCGTGCATTTTTCTTTAGAATAATGTTAACAATACCTGATTGGCCCTCAGCGTCGTGCTTTGCTGAAGGATTAGTCATGATTTCCACTTTTTCGATAGCTTCAGCTGGAAGGGACTGAAGGAAAGCGTTAATATCAGATCCGGCCATAGCAGATTCTTTTCCATCAACTAGTATTCGAACACTTGAAGACCCACGCAGACTGATCGTTCCATCAGATTCAACTTGTAAAGTAGGTACATTTCCTAAAAGGTCTTGAGCAGAGCCACCGACACTTACCATACTCTGGGAAACATCAAACACCTTTTTATCAATGCCAATCTGTAAATCAGGAAGTTTTCCTTGGACGACCACCTCTGAAATGAGCTCTCCTTCTTCAGATAAACTAATTAATCCTAAATCAATATCTTTATTGGGTTCTACGACAAAATTATTACGAGTATATGTTTTAAAACCAATATAAGTAATCTGTAAATTATAGGTACCCGGATCTACATTATCAATTTTGAAATTTCCATTTGAATTGGTCTGATTACCACGTAAATAGGCGTTATTAACAGTAGACAATAAACTAACACTGGCACCAACGGCCACTGTAGAACTGTCCTGTTCCATAATTTTACCTTTAATAGTAACTTGTTGTGCAAATAAAATGAGGGGGAATAATAAAATTAAACAGCTTAGGGCTTTTTTCAGTAACATCAGTATCGTCCTTTTTGTGATTTCAACCCCAAAGTTGCGCATTAATTAAGAAACTAGGAGAAAAGTAACTGCAATATTACTCAAGTTTTTATTCAATGGAGACTGTTAGTCCTTCAGCTTTCAGGACCTTACGATAAACTTCTACCTCGGTAAAACTACCCTCCAAAATGATACATTTTCCTTTAGTATGTACGGTCCATGCTATGCGTGAAGCTTCGGTTTCTGAATATTGTAAATATTGTATGAGACAATTAATGACATGTTCGAAAGTATTGATTTCATCATTCCACAGGATAAGCTTATTTGATTCCTTAGTAACAGCAAGGATTTCTTCAAGGGTAAATGTTTCTTGTTCAACTTCAACGCTCATACAGCAAAAATATGCTTATTTTTCAAATAAATCAGTATTTTAGCTAAATTGTTTATAAAAGAAAGACCTATGTTTCAATCAAAAATTGCAGGTTTAGGATACTATGTCCCTAAGAATGTATATACTAACAACGACCTAACTCGTTTCATGGATACAAGTGATGAATGGATTCAGGAGCGTACTGGTATTAAGGAGCGTAGATTCGCAGATAGAATTGGTGAAACTACAACCAGTATGGCCGTTGAAGCTTCAAAAATAGCAATCGAAAGAGCCAATACAACTGCTGAAGAAATTGATTTTGTGATATTCGCAACCTTATCTCCTGATTATTATTTTCCTGGATGTGCTGTACTTTTGCAACGTGAAATGGGAATGAAGGAAATTGGTGCGTTGGATGTCCGAAACCAATGTTCCGGCTTCATTTATGCACTTTCGATTGCTGATCAATTTATTAAAACAGGCATGTATAAAAACATACTTGTTATAGGTTCTGAAAAACATTCATTTGCACTAGATTTTTCTACTCGTGGTCGTGCGGTTTCTGTTATATTCGGAGATGGTGCCGGCGCTGTAGTATTACAACCAACTTCTGAAACCGGAAAAGGTATTCTTAGTACTCATCTACACGCTGACGGTGCTGATGCAGAGAAGCTTGCAATGTATTACCCTGGTGCTTCAGCCGGTTATTATTTAGGTGAGGATATGCCTAAATGGCCTGATGTTGAATTGGGTGAAATGTTAATGACTAAAGAAATGTTGGAAGATGGTTCAGCATTCCCTTATATGGATGGGCAGGCCGTTTTCAAAAAGGCTGTGGTTAAATTTCCGGAAGTTATTGCTGAAGCATTAGCTCAAAACAACCTGAAAACGACAGACATCGATATGCTTATCCCTCATCAGGCAAATCTAAGAATCTCACAATTCGTACAGAAAACCTTGGGACTATCCGATGATCAGGTGTTTAATAATATCCAAAAATACGGAAATACAACAGCAGCATCAGTACCAATCGCATTGTGTGAAGCATGGGAAGAAGGGAAAATTAAAGACGGTGATCTAGTCTGTTTGGCAGCTTTTGGCGCTGGATTTACCTGGGGATCAGCCTTAATTCGCTGGTAACAATATAGCATTAATAAGAAAGGGTTCGGCAATGCTGAACCCTTTCCTATTATTCTATTTTTAATTTAATTGTTCGACTTTTTGATTCGCATTAGAAGGTGTCGCCTGCTTTTTATTTGTCTTTTTCTTCGAAAAACCTGAACCAAAAATTACATCCCAAATCGCTGAGCTTACTCCAAAGCCCTTATCAGGTTCCGCATAATGATGTAGCATATGGTGGTCTTTTATTCTTTTAAATAAGCCTGATTTAAAATTTGCATGATGCATAGCATAATGACACTCATCATAGATTAAGTAACCTAATAGAAATCCTGAGAAGAATGCAGCTAAGGTATAAGGAGAAAAGAAAATACTAAAGATAAAGTAAATGATTGTCGCCATCGGAATGCTGGCTGATAATGGCATGACCAAGCGAAGTCTGTCCTTAGGAAAATCATGATGAACACCATGAAAAATAAAATGAATCCGCTGACCAAATTTTGATTTAGGCTCATAATGAAATACAAAACGATGTAAAATATATTCAGCCAATGTCCAAAATAATAATCCAAATATATAATACATCACAACAGTGCCAACAGATAACTCTCCCGGTACTAAAGCTTTCCAGATAAAATAGATTTTTACAGGAATCCAAAAAATCAAAGGTACTGAATAATGGACCTTCGTGAGTGATTCAAGAAAGTCATTCTTAAACATCCTGGAAGATTCAGTTGAATTCGAAACATATAACTTCTTTGCCATAGCCTAAATAATTTCATTTCCACTAATGGTTAATTGAATTAACCTATAATCAGCCACACTGGGCGTGTTCTGATACACAAATTTAAAATTTTAGGTTAATGAGGAAAAAATATACTGAGATTTTGACAAAATAACGATAATAGTCAATAATATAGCCTTAATAGGCCTTTAAATAAACGAAGCTTCTAACGGAGATAGGAATGTTTAAATACAAAAAAACCATTACTCGTAAGTAATGGTTCTCCTTATACAAATATTTTTTAGCTATAGATTACCCATTTGAAAGGGCTGCAGCACCGGAAACGATTTCCGACAACTCGGTCGTAATGGCTGCCTGACGTGCCTGATTGTACGACAATTTCAACTGACGTAACAAATCACCAGCATTATCTGTTGCTTTATCCATTGCTGTCATCCGCGCACCGTGCTCTGAAGCATGCGAGTCTAACACAGCTTTATACAATTGAATTTTAATTGCTTTCGGAATAAGTTCTTCAATGATTTTTTCTTTTGAAGGTTCGATAATATAATCCAGCTCTGCCAAATTATCCTTCTCCTTATTTTCAGGCAAAAGAGGTAATATTTGTTCAGCTGTTAAAATTTGAACGGCCGCATTACGGAATTGATTATAAACAACTTCAACACGATCAATATTTCCTTCCTTAAACTGATCCATAACATAGTCGGTAACTTTTGAAACGTTCTCGAAATCCAAGTTGTTGAACAATTCATTGTGATTCCCGATTACCTTAAAATCACGCCTACTAAAGAAATCATGACCTCTTTTACCGATAGCAATAATGCTTACATCACCTCTAGCAAATTGATCAGCATACTTAGTCGCGATCAGGTTATTAGCAGTTTTAATGGCATTAGCATTGAAAGCTCCCGCCAAACCTCTGTTCGAAGTCACCACAATAATCAACACTTTTGACGGTATACGATCTACTGTAAAAGGTGAGTTATTTCCTTCCACAGAAGCTGAAACCTGTGCCAAAATCTCTCTCAATTTTGTCGCGTAAGGGCGTAATTGAATGATTGCATTGGTTGCACGTTTCAACTTCGCTGCAGATACCATTTTCATCGCTTTGGTAATCTGTTGCGTAGAGGTAACGGAGGTAATACGATTTCTAACTTCTTTTAAGTTTGCCATAAGTCAAATTTAGATGTGAGACGTGAGATATGAGTATTTAGCTATTAACCTCTATACTTTTCTCAAACCCTTCTGATTTGAGATCTGAGATTTGAAATACAAAAAGAACCTTTCTGCTTTCTCAAATCTCATATCTCCAATCTCAGATCCTTTTAATATTTCGAAGCTAATTCCTTAGCTACTTTTTCTAATACATCAGTTAATTCATCAGAGAACTTACCAGCTTTAAGTGCTGACAATACTTCTGGATGACGTTGCTCTAGTTGTGTCAAGTATTCTTCTTCGAATTCTCTCACTTTGTTTACAGGAACATTACGTAATAAACCTTTTGTACCTGCGTAGATAATAGCAACTTGTTTCTCAACTGAAACTGGTGAATATTGACCTTGTTTCAAGATTTCCACGTTACGGATACCTTTGTCCAATACCGCTTTAGTAGCTGCATCTAAGTCAGAACCGAATTTCGCGAAAGCTTCCAATTCACGGTACTGTGCTTGGTCTAATTTCAAGGTACCAGCAACTTTCTTCATTGATTTGATCTGCGCATTACCACCTACACGTGATACCGAGATACCTACGTTGATCGCTGGACGGATACCTGCGTTGAACAAGTTCGATTCCAAGAAGATCTGACCATCTGTGATGGAAATTACGTTGGTAGGGATATATGCAGATACGTCACCCGCTTGAGTTTCAATGATCGGAAGTGCTGTTAATGAACCACCACCTTTAACTTTGTCTTTCAAGGACTCAGGAAGGTCGTTCATGTTACGAGCGATCTCATCTGAACTATTGATTTTCGCAGCACGCTCTAATAAACGAGAGTGAAGGTAGAATACGTCTCCTGGGTATGCTTCACGGCCTGGAGGACGTTTCAATAATAAAGACACCTCACGGTAAGCAACCGCTTGTTTTGACAAGTCATCATAAACGATCAATGCCGGACGACCTGTATCACGGAAGTACTCACCGATAGCAGCACCCGCCATTGGCGCGTAGAACTGCATTGGTGCAGGATCCGCAGCTGATGCAGATACAATCACGGTATAAGGCATTGCACCTTTTTCCTCTAAAGTACGAACAATGTTCGCAACTGTAGAGTTCTTTTGACCTACCGCTACATATATACAGAATACTGGTTGACCAGCTTCGTAAAATTCTTTTTGATTCAAAATGGTGTCGATACAAACAGCAGTCTTACCTGTTTGACGGTCACCAATTACAAGCTCACGTTGTCCACGTCCGATTGGAATCATGGCATCGATCGCTTTAAGACCAGTCTGCAATGGTTCAGTTACTGGCTGACGGTAGATAACTCCAGGAGCTTTACGCTCGATTGGCATTTCGAAAGTCTCTCCAGTAATTGGGCCTTTACCATCGATAGGCTGACCTAATGTATTTACCACACGGCCTAACATACCTTCACCTACTTTAATAGATGCGATACGGTTAGTACGTTTGATAGTATCACCTTCTTTAATTTCATCCGATGGACCTAAAAGTACAACACCTACGTTGTCTTCTTCTAAGTTCATCACAATACCTTGTAGTCCATTCGCAAACTCAACCAACTCTCCTGATTGAACTTTTGTTAAGCCGTAAATACGCGCAATACCGTCACCTACTTGCAATACGGTACCCACTTCTTCTAAATCGGCTGCTGACTTAAAGCCTGACAATTGCTCTCTTAGAATTGCCGAAACTTCATCTGGTCTTACCTCTATCATTGTTAAATTCGTATAAGGGGTTTTTGATTCTATTATATCTTTATTCTCAAATCCGGGATTATACTCCTAAATTCTCGAAATGTCTTTCCAATTTATTTAATTTTCCTTGAATACTAGCATCGATCTGCTTATCTCCAACTTTAACGACAAAACCTCCAATTAATGACTTGTCTATTTTGTTGCTTAAAATCACCTCTGCTTTTATTTGCTCAGCAATCTGTTGTTTTAATGATTCCAGATTCGATGGAGATAAAGGTGTGGCCGAAGTTACATCCGCATACACAATTCCTTTAACTTCATTATACTCACGGACAAATTCTATAGCTGTAGCGTAAATTAGCTCCGCACGGCCTTTTCTTACCATAATACTGAAAAAATCCAATATCTCTGGTTTTACTTTACCTTGAAATAAAGCCTTCATGATGGCAAGTTTCTTCTCCGCCTTTATGATCGGATTGTTTAGCACCGCTTGTAATTCTGTGTTTGATTTAATCAAGGCAACAATTCCTTCCATGTCTACCTTAACCTCATCCAGATTATGATGCTCTTGCGACAAGTCTATTAATGACTTAGCATATCGTGAAGCTACTTTGAAAACTGACATACGTTAATTTTTAAATTTGTTAACCATTTAGTTTAATTTAACATCTTTCATCAAGTCAGCTATTAAAGCTTCTTGTTTTCCTTGGTCTTCAAATTCTTTCGTCAATACTTTACGTGCAATATCTAAAGATAAGGCAGAAACCTGGTTCTTAACTTCAGCTAATGCTTTTAATTTCTGATCTTCTATTTCACGTTTTGCCTGCTCGATCAATTTACCACCTTCAACTTGTGCTAAGTCTTTCGCCTCCGCTACAATCTTATCTTTCAATTGCTTAGCTTCTTTTAAGATCAAATCACGCTCTTCACGAGCCTGTTTTAATAATAGATCGTTCTCATTAGTCAAACGTGCCATTTCCAATTTAGCTTTTTCTGCAGAAGCTAAAGCATCGGTAATACCTTTTTCGCGTTCCTCTAAAGCATTGATAATTGGTTTCCATGCAAATTTTCCTAATAAAAAGATAACAATCAATAAGATGATTAATTGCCAAAAGAACAACCCGAATGAAAAATCATGAATTAAAGCGTCCATTTATATAATGTTATGTTATTTTTAAATATTCTTTGTAATTTTTGTTAAGCATAACTTGCAACCAACCGTTGCAAGTTATGCTAGTACTTTTTGGTCAATATCAGCTTATTTACCTAATAGAAGTGCACCAAATGCTAAACCTTCTAATAACGCACCGATAATGATCATCGCAGTTTGAATTTTAGATGCTGCTTCTGGTTGACGAGCGATAGCTTCCATTGCTGAACCACCGATTTTTCCTAAACCTAGACCTGCACCAATTACGATTAAACCTGCACCAATTAAATTGTACATAATGAAATTTATTTATAAATATTTAACAAAAAATTCTAATTAATGATGTGAGTGCTCCTCAACTGCCATACCTATAAATAGAGATGACAACATCGTAAAAATAAAAGCCTGTAAGAACGCTACCAATAATTCTAAGAAGAATAATAACAAAGTAAGAATTAATGATACACTCACAGAACCCGCTACAGTTAATTGATGTTGCAATAAATAAACTACTGCAATTAATCCCATAACTACGGTGTGACCTGCCGTTATGTTTGCAAACAAACGAACCATTAAAGAGAAAGGTTTCGTAAATAAACCTAGAACTTCAATAGGTGCTAATACAAACTTGAATGGAACAGGAACACCGGGCATCCAAAATATATGTTTCCAATAATCTTTGTTTGCTTTAAAATTCGTAATCACGAAAGTGAATAAAGCTAAACATAACGTTATGGAAATATTACCAGTAACGTTTAACCCCAATGGAGTTAAACCCAATAAGTTTAATAAGAAAATTAAAAAGAATACTGACAACAAGTAAGGCATAAATTCCTTATAGCGATGTCCGATATTTGGAACAGCCATTTCATCACGAACATAAAGAACTAACGGCTCTAAAGCACGTCCTAATCCTTTAGGAACCACATTTGGACCATTTTTATATGTTTTAGCCAGACTTGTGAAAGCAATAAATAATAATAAAGCTGCTAAAATTAAACCGAAAACATTTTTAGTAATGGAAAAATCCCAAGGTTTTGCATTCGTAGGGTGATGCTTATCATCGTAAGTGATTGTTCCTGCTGCGTCAGTTTTATAGATTTTACTATGATATAGTTTATAATAAGTTCCGTCTTTTTCAACTACCTTATTTCCATGATCAAATTCACCTGATGAAAAAACTTTTAATCCACCATCTATTAAAATTACCGGTAACGGAAAACCAAAACTCTTACCTGTTTTTGAGTTGGTAAAGAAATTGAAATAGTAATCATCCTTTAAGTGGTGTTGGATATGAGCGGTAATCTCCTCAGAACTAGATGTTTTGCTTTGAGATTGCGCTTCTTGAGCAGCTAAATGTAATGGATTCACAGCGAACAAAATCACTGCAAATAATAAAAGTACTTTCTTAAGTCTCACCATTTTAAATAATGTAGAATTATGACAAATTTTGCGCAAAAATACAATTTTATTTGGCATAAAAACAGAATTGTTTAAACTTTTTAAAAAATTAGTTTTGCTTCTCCGGTTCCTGTTGATTTACAAGGTAATACGCTATATAAGCATCGTACATCAAATAAACGAAAAATACAACCAAAAAGTTCAGCTCTATAAAGTCGTTTTCTAAGAGATTCACACCTTCATGTACGTAAAAATAACTGGCAACTGCCTTCAATGTCATCCCTATTAAAAACGCAAAACCGACTTGCTTTGGAAGCGAAAAATCTATTGCCAACATGACAATAAGCATCACAAGGGAAGCAATTCCCATAAATCCATACATGCCAATTAAGCTGTATCCGGATCCTATCCACCAGTGTTCTTGGTCATTAATACTTAAAACTGCATAATGACTCCCAAAACAAACAGCCGTGAGGGCAATCAAAACAATGGTAAAAAGTACATATCTATTCATTCCTATTAATATAATTCACTTGTTTAATAAATTGATAAAGCGATAAAATGACACCAAACATCGTTAATCCTTTCATCCACCACTCCCCCTCTATTGCATATTTCTCATCTACCCACGTCCCAAGCCAATAAAAAACATAAACGGTTACTCCCATTTGAACTGGCATAGAGGTAAAAACCAACCATTTGTTTACTTTCTTATCTGACTTTTTTTCTTTCAACTCAACGTCATAGGTTAAGGAAACAAATATAAAGAAATATGTATAGGACAAACCATTTTAGGCTAAATTTATGGAATCAGCTCTTTTTATAATGTTCATAAAAATTCATTATTATTCTGATTCAATAAAAACAATAAATTGGCTAACGCTTTTGGATAACCTTCCCAATCTACCGATATAGCAATAGTGTTTACTTACTCTCCATAAATTTCTGCGCTATACGAATCTGTGGATAGTCAACTTTCATATTCATTAACGATCTGATTTCCGTTGCTGATGCGTCAGGATTCTTTTCTATTACTTGAACAATTCTTTTTAGCTCATCCTCCTTCATCAAGTCTGAAGCCTCTATATCAGTACCTATATAATTAATCAGATGTCCGTAAATTGTTCCAACTACCATATCTCTTTTTTTAGCAATATCTTCAATATCCATCCCATCCATAAACATATCTAGCGAAATTTGCTTAGTATCCTTTTCTTTTTCATCAACCTCTTTCGCCAGATCATCTTTTGGTTTATTCCATTGAACTAATTCTTCCGTTAGTTCATCAGAGGATTTATTTAATGCTTCAGCTATAGTTTGACTATGTTTTAATTGTTCATGCTTGCGTTTAAAATCCAACAAAATGCTTTTCAGTGTGCTCACATATTTCTTTGTCCTCTTCTTGACCTTCCATTCTTCAATATGTTTATCTAGAGGTTCCAGACATTCTTGTGTAAAAGTTGGAATAAACCAACTTACCGCAGCATTTGACCGCTCACATATCTTCTCATAATCAATTTGTTCGGTTGTCCCCAACATTTTATATAATTGGGTCATAAATTTATTGGCTACTTGTTCCTGAGCTTTTAGCTTCGACAACAAATCCTTTAAGAACTCCACTGCTTCTTCTTTTCCCTCAATTTTCTTACCCTCTTGCTCCTCAATAAGCAGTTCTAATTCATCACACATATTAACCCATCGAAAACTTTGCAATAAAATCTGTCCCAGATACCTTCGTTGTGATTCCTGCAATATCTCGCTCAAATCCCCCATAGATTCCATTTGTTTCATGAAGTTGACAACTTGATAGTCTGTCCGAATCGCATAGGATGGAACCCGAGACCTTAATACGAGCCCCTCTAAGCCTGTTAATCTACTCAGTGCCACATAGACTTGTCCTGCGGCAAATGATGTCCCCGCATCAATAATTGCTTTATCAAACGTCAAACCTTGGCTCTTATGGATTGTGATGGCCCAAGCTAGTCGCAGCGGAAACTGAGAAAAGGTTCCCAATACCTCTTCCTCAATCTTATCCTCACCCTTATTATATGAATAGCGAATATTCTCCCAAGTCTCTCTTTTCACGACCACATCTTCTTCGCCATTCGGAAATGAAACCAACACCTGATGCTTATCTAAATTAATCTCTTTAACAGTACCAATCTTCCCATTAAAATACCTACGTTCCTCACCTACATCATTTTTAATGAACATGACCTGTGCTCCAATTCTCAGACTCAATGTTTCTTCGGCTGGGAATAATCCATTTTGAAACTCATTCTTAACAATTGATTTAATCCGATGAAGTTTCGTATCTAAACTTTCTAATTTTTCTTGATTAATCTGATCAGCTAAGCGGTTATGAGAAGTTAAAGTAATGTATTGTTCTCCTTCAGGTGCTACAAAATCAGGTTTATAATGCGCATTTAATGTTTCTAAATCTTCTTGAGTAGTTTGATTATTTCTAATCTTATTTAAAACATCAATAAAGCTGTTATCCTGCTGTCTGTAAATCTTTTGAAGTTCAATAAGAACAGGTGTCTGCTGCTTAAACACCTTGGCATCAAAGAAAAAAGCACTCGTATAATAATCTTTTAAAACCTGCCATTCCCTATCCTGAACAACTGGAGGAAGTTGATATAAATCACCGATAAATAGTACCTGAACTCCACCAAAAGGACGCATATCCCGGCGAACACTCTTCAGAATGACATCGATTGCATCTAATGTATCCGCTCGAACCATAGAAACTTCATCAATAACCAACAGTTCTAACTCTTGAAGTATGGCCCGTCTATTTTTGGTAAGCTTGATTGTACTAAAAAGACGATGCTTGTTGTAGATAAATTGATCCTTATCCTCCCATTGTAACGGATAGTCTTCAATAAAAACACCAAAAGGTAACCAGAATAACGCATGAAGAGTTGTTCCGCCGGCATTCATAGCTGCAACTCCTGTAGGCGCTGTAATCGCCATTTTTTTATAGCTATTATCTCGGATAAACTTCAGAAAGGTGGTTTTCCCGGTACCTGCCTTCCCGGTAAGGAAGATGGGTTGCTGGGTTTGATTTACAAATGCTACAGCTTTGGCAAAAATATCGTTTTGTGTATCGAATGCTAATGACATGAGGGTAATTCTTATTTTGCAAATATAAGGTAAATACATCGTTTGACTTTTGTGTAGGCTTGTTTTAATACAAAAGTTATATTATCTTCACACTAGTAAATATAGTAACCATGACATATATAGATAAAAGCGAATTATTTCAAGAAATAGCAACCAAACTTACTGAAAGGGGGTTCAAGATCGAGAGTGAAGATCAGAACAGACCTTGGGGAGGTTTCTTTGTTATCAATGAGGATCAGGCACAAGATTTTGCAAATGCATATTTCGAAGGCCTTGATGTTCAGGACTTAAAGATTTCCGGAAAATTAAGCCCTAAAGTACTTATCGTAGGCCCTAACAAACGTTTATCATGGCAGTATCATCATCGTAGAGCTGAAATCTGGCGCGTCATTCGCGGAGAGGTCGGCGTCGTAACAAGCCCTACTGATGAGGAACACGAATTGAAAATCCTTAAAGAAGGTGACTCAATCCGTTTAATACAAGGCGAAAGACACAGACTCGTAGGTTTAGGTTCTTATGGTGTTGTAGCCGAGATCTGGCAACATACAGACGCAGCCAATCCTTCTGATGAAGACGATATTGTTAGGGTACAAGACGACTTTGGAAGAGGAATATAAGTTAAAAAAAGCAAAAGCGGGGATGATTTAAATCGAGGACGCTGAAAAAGTCTCAAGTTTTTAATGAGTCCTAAAGAAATGACTGAGTACAGGGTTTACCTTACTCGGTCATTTTTGTTCAAAGGATTTCTGGAAGTTTGTTTTTTAATGACCTTCTTTGGCTATTTTACGTAAGTAATCAATAGAAAGATGATTAGCAATTTGTACAATGTAAGAACGAAAAGATTTTTCTAAATCCAATTGCTCTCTATTACCCCATACTAATAAAGGTCTACTGGACAACTTCGATCGCTTGATCTTCGTCTTTTGTAATTGTAAAAGCATAGTTATAAAGATAGTTGGAGAATTGCTTATAAAGCAACTCAAATGACTTTATATCCCTTTTTAAGGGATGTTTTAAGGGATGTTAATACAATCTGTAAATCGACCTGTTTATCTATCATTTTAATACGGCAAATTGCCGTCAGCAAAATATGAA
>JBEBRZ010000039.1:0-33250 GCA_040394615.1 Sphingobacterium mizutaii | reverse complement strand
AAAGGCTTTACGCCAAGGTTTAAAGCCGGAATTACAAAGACAAACACTAACCAAGAACATAAAGAAGAAGCACAGGATAAGACTGAATCTTCTGAAACCATTATTCCCAAACCTGAAAATCCATCTACCAACATCACATCGAAACCTGTGGGATTCAAACCACGCTTTGGAGCAAAAAAGCAAACTGATCAGAATGATAAAGAGGATTAGTTTCTACTAGTAAACTCCAAAGAAATTTTTATTTTTATGAACTAAAATGAGTTTAAACTATGTTAAAAGAAGAAAGGCAAGCCTACATTATACATCAAATCAATATTCACAATAAAGTCCTTTCATCGGATTTAAGTGTTCAATTGAATGTTTCAGAGGATACAATTCGCAGGGATTTAAATGAGTTGGCAGAGAGTGGTAAGGTGTTGAAAGTATATGGAGGAGCATTATCCAAATCATTTCAATACCCATTTCAAGAAGGAAATGTATATGCTAAAGAAGCAAAGAAAGAAATTGCTTCTAAAGCGATTTCTCTGATTCAAAGTGGAATGACAATACTTGTGGGCGGTGGTACAAGTATGATCGAGCTAGCTCGATTAGTTCCTAAAGATGTTCAATGCACCTTTTTTACAATTAGTCCTTTAGTGGCTCTTGAATTGGCAGAAAAAGAAAACCTTGAAGTAATCTTATTAGGAGGTAAACTTTCCAGAAATACAAATGTTGTTTCGGGGTCTCAGGTGATCAATGAACTCTCTGACATTAAGGTTGACCTGTGCCTGCTGGGAACAAATAGCTTATCAGTGGAAGAAGGAGTGACCGATTCTGATTGGGAAGTTGTGCAAATCAAGAAGGCGATGATAAAATGCTCTCAAAGGTTGGGTGTATTGAGTATTGTAGAAAAGTTAAACTCGAACCAAAAATTAAGAGTCTGTACACTCAAGGACATAACTTACCTCATAACGGATTTAAATCCAAAACATCCAAGTCTAGAAGAGTTTAATAAGCAGATTACTGTTATTTAATTCTTATTCTTTTTAAAGACTTTATATCGGATGGCTCGTTCCACGAGCCATTTGTTGCTTTCGATAAATAAGTTGTGCCATAACAAATTATAATCAATGCCGCGGTTAAAGATTGAACGTTTAGCACGCTTCAATAATTTTACCAAACTATAATCCGATAAGCCGTTAAACGGCTTTGCATAATAAGCGGCATGGTTGTTCTCCCATTCTTCAACAGCTTTTTTTGTTACATATTCCTCATAATCTTCCCTCTGAATTTTAGCCGATAATGGTTTTACGATTCCTTCAGAAAAAGATTTATCCCTTAAAATCACTTCTTGATTTTTCTTTTCAATAATATGTAAATGATAGTTGACTAGTTTTTTATCTTCAAAGTCTAGCTCCAATAAACCGCCGCTATTCCATTGAGGATGATTTGAAGGATAATCAAAATAGAAGTTTCCCAAGCTATAGACGATCAATTTTCCTTTGTATTCTTCAATCCCTTGGAGCACATGTGGATGATGTGCAACGATGACATCCACACCCAAATCGATAAGTTCTTTGTATCGCTCTCGCCATTCAGGAATAGGGACATCTAATAATTCTACTCCAGCATGAATCTGAACAATTAAAACATCTACCTCTTTCCTGTATTGTAGGATATCCTGATTAACTCTTTTTGCATTCACCCAGGCATGGCCGACCTTCCGATCTCCATTCAACGCTCCATAGCCATTTTCACCATAAGCAAGTAAGCCATACTTCACCTGATCGAAAACCCTTATTTTTAAACCATACGCATCTTCTTCTTTTCCCACTCCTAAAACTTCATCCTCCGGAAAAGATTTTACCGTTTTTAATAAAGCCTCTTTTCCATAATCATTGATATGATTATTTGCCATGCAAAAGCAGTTAAATCTTAATTCTTTTAACCATGCTGGGGAATCAGGGTGTTGAGCGACCAACGGACCTGTCTTATCAATAGCTTTTCCATACCCACTTAATGGAGCCTCAAAATTACAGGATCTCAATTGGGCTGATTCCAATAAGTGCTGTAAATCTTCAGAGAAATGTGGCTTACTTTCGCAGACAACGTCTCCGACAAAGACAAACTTATGCTTGGTTTCTGCTTGCATCTCTCTTTAATAGTAAAGTTTCAATAGGTTTAATTGTAATATAAGCAAAATATGCCGCTAATAGCTCATTTTTTGCACCTAAGAGTTTCAAAACCCCCTTAACTTTTGGGGTATGCATTAAGGTTTGGAAAAGACGTTCCTTACGGCCGATATGCATAATCTTTTGGTTTATCCAGTTCAGATATTCCGGATTCATCAGTTCTTTCAATATATTAACCTGAAGGGGGGCCAATGTTTCATTTAATAGCGCATAATAATTCAGCGAATTTTGATAGGTTGATTTATGCTTCTCCTCTTCAAACAATAAGTTATTCTTCCTGAAGAAATCTCTTTGCCAGTTTCTGTTTTCCTTCCGTTCTGTTGGTAGGTTAAGCATCGCTAATGCGATTTCTTCATCTACAAAAGGTGAATAACCGGGATATCCCATCTTGGCCGGGACCGAGATCAGATATTGTAACATCATCATCTTCGTTCGCATAGCGGTGATGATTCGGTATTCTGCGGATTTAAGGTAATCCTTTTGTTTATCATATATTGGCTCAATGATCGAACTGTAATCTACATTGCCGGCTAATTTAGAATCTGCACTCATTCCGTGCGTATAACCTAAAGTTCTGTAAGCTGCTGCATTTTCCACCATCGGAACCTTAACAGCTCCCGCCCAGGCATCACCTATGATCCCACTTAACAAATGCATTTTATTACCAGACTCCAATGCCTTGATTTTATCATAAAACTCCATGTGATAAGTTCCCGAAGCAGCCACGGCCGGACCGAACTGATCATACCACTGATCCATGTAAACATTGAATTTCCCTAACGGAATCCGTTTCCAATAGGTGCCCAATCTTTGGGATAATAAACGTGCATGGACCGATTCACGCGATTCATCCTGATTTAAAGAGGTCCCATAAGTGTAAGCATGGATTCTCTTTTTATCCTCCAAAAGGACATTCATCAGTCGAGAATCAAACCCTCCGCTTGTTGGAATCAAAATATCATCTTCAAAGCTTTTCGCCCAATCATTTACTTTTCTACTGATCTTCTCCAGCACGTCATCTTCATTGGTTTTCTTTCCTAGTAAGGCAAGGGTTGTATCCTCCCCGTCCTGAATGTAAAGCTTGGCACCCTCTACTGATAAAACCTGATGAGGCAACAGATATTGTACATCTTTAACCGGCGTTCTCCCAAAAACAGCGTACCCGAAATCTAAATAGGCAGATAATCCTTCCGGATCAATTTCCAGATTGGGATAATCGATTACTTCATTGATATGTTCACTGTATTTTCCCGTTTTTAAATTGTAGAAAACAGTTTCATAACCTACCCAATTTCCTTTTGCAACTTCCATTAAGCTTTTTTAGATATTTTCTTCTTTAATAGTCCTAATAACTCCGTCCAGATATCATTTCCCAATATGTGATTAATGCCAATATAAATGATTGCGAATATAATGGTTTGGACAACGATCAAGATTAAGTAATGAGAGGTCAAATTAAAATACAAAGGCAGATAAGCAATTCCCGCAGCGAAAGCACTGATCAGAAATGATGGTAATATATCTTTTATCTGCGTGAAAAAACGGTATCCATAGACCTTCCCGCTCATTATGGTTGAAATAATATAGCAGATTATCCGGACGGCTATCAACCCATAAATAATAGCTAATATACCATGTTTATAGGTAAAGAACAGTAAAACCATCGCAAGGGAAACTTTAATAATTTCCAGCGTTAGGGAGAATTTTGAACGACCTTTGATATTTAGAAAATTGACATTCATATCCGTCAGCGAAGTAAATAATCCTGCAAAACAGAGTAGTTGGAAAAATACGACTGAAGGAAGCCAGGTATCAGTTAGTGCAAATACAAAACCTGGTTTCGCTACACAAATGGCCAAAAAACTAACCGGGAATAACACAAATGCTAAAGTAGACATAGTCTTTCGGCAGGCATTTAAAAATCTGGGAAGATCGTCCTGTATAGGCGTTAATGTAGACAAGGTCGTTCCCTGTATGATAGAAGAAAGTAAGAGATTAGGGGTTTCTCCCCATTTATTCCCTTGATAATAATATCCGGTTTCTACTAATGTAAAATGTGTTTTTATAAATGAATAGTAAAATGGAGATAAGACTTTTCCAATCATGTTAGAAAACATAAAGGATAAGGAAAAGGAGGCATGGTTTCGTAATGAAGCAGATCTATAGCGCAGGTTCAATTTCCAATCTCCCCACAACCAGAGCATTATAGTACGAAAAGTTGAATATAAAACCGGTTGTAATAATAATGCCCATACCCCAAAACCTAACCACGCGATAAGCACAGCAATAAGACCGGAAAGAAAAACAGATAAAAAGTTGATCTTAGCAGTAAGATTAAACTGAAAATTCTTCAGAATCTTTACATATTGCACAATGCCGAAAGAATGAACGATGACTTGTAAGAATAATATTCGTGCATATAATGTTAAGCCTTTAATTTCATTATAACGTTCTATGTAAGGAGCTGCAAAAAAAAGGATGAAGTAAAGGCTACAGCTAATTGTCAGATTAAACACAAACATCGTAGAATAATCCAATTCATTGACAACTTTCGTTCTTACAAGAGAAGTTGCAAGGCCACTATCCACAAATGAGGTCGCAATGGTAGAAAATATCAATAACACCGCAATAACACCAAAATCTTCCGGAACCAATAATCTTGCTGTAATAATCCCCACAATGGTGACCACAGCCTGATTCCCAAATCGGTCTACCGCATTCCAGAATAAACCATTGATGGTTAGTTTTTTCGTGTTTTCGCTCATGAATTTTCTTAATCAGCAAATTTAGGAAAGATTATTGTACAGTTACATAAAAATGCTATTATACTTAAGCATTATAATATTTACTCATATCTTTGATTTAGAATAGTTTGAATTTCCTTTTTACATGTTAGCACCAATAGCTTTATTTGTTTACAACAGACCCATACATACGCGTAAGACACTAACGGCCCTGGAAGCCAATCCTTTGGCAGAAGAGTCTGATATTTACATCTTTTCAGACGGCGCAAAAACTGCTCAGGATATTGAGGCTGTAAATCAAGTCCGTTCTATTATCCGGGAACCCTGGAAATTTGGCCATATCTTTATTATTGAACGTTCTCAGAATAAAGGATTAGCCAATAGCATTATTGAAGGCGTAACGCAGGTCGTACAGAAACACGGAAAGATTATTGTTTTGGAAGACGATCTGGAAACCTCTCCTTTTGCATTACAGTATTTTAATGATGCGCTGAATCAATATCAGGATAAAGAAAAGGTAATGGAGATTTCAGGATATATGTATCCCGTGGATAAAGCAAAGCGATTGCCGCAATCTTTCTTCTTTCGCGTTGCAAATAGTTGGGGATGGGCAACCTGGGAAAGAGCATGGAAACATTTTAATCCTGATATTGATGAATTAACGAAGAACTTTACGCGAAAAGACCGAAAAGCCTTCAGCGTGGATAACTCAGAAAACTTCTGGAAACAAGTAAAACAGTTTAAAGCGGGAAAAATTAATTCCTGGGCTATAAGGTGGTATTTATCAGTTTATAACCAAAGAGGATTAGTTCTATATCCTAGAAATTCCTTTATTCAGAATACGGGAACTGACGGTTCCGGCACCCATTCTGATGTTGATCAGGTATATCGGGTAGAATTGGCAAAGAAAACTGTTCGCAAATTTCCTGTTCTTGTTGAAGAAGATCCGATTGCTTATGATGCGATCAAAGATTTTTATAAAAACAGAAAAGGAACTTTCTTTGAAAGGTTAGCCAGGTATATCGATAAGAAGATGCTGGAGCGGAAAATGCGTAAGCTCAAATCCTAATTTTCGTCAAGATTCTTGAAGAAAAGTGTTCGCTTGGTCTTTGCTGCCAATGCATAGCCCTTAGAAAGCATTAATTGATAAACCTCGGACTTCTCCATATCTGAAATGCTTAGTTCTTCTTCAACCAAGACAAATGTCGGTCGGTATTGCTGCCAATCATTGCTATTCAATACGATTAAATCAAACCCTTCCGCATCAACGGATAGGAAATCTATCTTTTTCCCTTTAGGAACATGCTGGTCTAAAACCTGTTTTAATGGTAAGGTTGGGACAGGGATAGTCTTTGTTAAATGATAACGGGCATTTAATCCATCTCGCTTTTCAGAAATTTCTTTCGAAAAACCATTTAGTGCAGGTTCATTAAAGCAATAGTAAGTTAACTCTTGTGGACTTTCACTGATTCCTATATTCAGATTTGTGTCTCTCCGTCTAAACCATTTGAACCACTTCATAGCCTCCGGAGAAGGTTCTATATTAATACCCCGCCATCCTTTCTTATAAAAATACATCGTATTTGAAAAGCGGTAAGGGTGGTGAGCACCCACATCAACGTAAAAACCTTTGTAGTTTTTTCTGCCTTCATAAAACCCCCGAATAACCATATCTTCACCTTCTTGTGAATAAGATCTAGCATGAAAGAACTTGTGGACAGGTAAATAGGTGAGGATCGCTTTCTTCAGTTTCGACATCGGGTTTTAATATTTTTATAATTGTTTAAAATCTAGAATTTAAAGTACAATTAATTTTAACTAACTGTATGTTATTAAACGAAATTTTTAACCTTTTAACATTCTATTGCCTATTTTTGTAAGAATTAATCAAATTAATAATTGCCATTAAACATGGGTTATCCAAAAGTTTCTATAATTACCATTGTTTACAATAATGCTCGGGATATTCGACATACGCTGGCTTCTGTGGATAGCCAGACCTATCCGAATATTGAGTATATCGTTATTGATGGTCAATCAACTGATGGTACCCTGGATGTTATCAAAGAATATAACGATACAATCAGCACTTTAGTTTCCGAGAAAGATAATGGCATTTATGATGCAATGAACAAGGGATTGAGTCTGGCAACTGGCGATTATGTGCTCTTTCTGAACTCCGGAGATGAATTGTATGAACCCACTACCCTGGAAAAAATCTTTGGTAATGATGATCATGCCGATATCTATTACGGAGAAACCAAGCTGGTCAATGAGGACAGGGAAATAATTGGAGATCGCCGACATAAAACACCTGAACACTTCGATTGGACATCTTTTAAATACGGCATGAACGTATGTCATCAGGCTATATATATTAAACGTAGCTTAACCTCACCCTATGATTTACAATATAAACTTAGTTCTGATATTGACTGGGTGATCCGAGCAGCTAAGCAGGCAAAAAAAATTGTCAATGTTAAAGACTATGTCGCTAAATACTTAGTGGGAGGTATGTCTCAGAAAAGACACAAACAGAGCCTAAAAGAGCGCTACGAAATATTCAAAAAATACTATGGCCTCGTGCCAAACATCTTTAACCATGGTGTAATTGCTATGCGTTTATTGTTACATCGAATGAAGCATGGCAAAACAAGAGACTAATCTTTTTAATCCCAATATATTAGTAGAGTTGGCAAATACAAAAATGCCCTTTGGAAAATATCAGGGATATTTACTTTGTTATCTACCGGAGCCCTATTTAGCATGGTTCAAAAGCAAGGGATTTCCTCCCGGAAAAATAGGGATTCTTTTAGAAACCTTGTATGAAATTAAACTCAACGGCTTAGAGTATTTATTAACACCTTTAATCAAAAAGTGATATAAATCAATTTTTGATGCTCACATTTTTTTATCTTTGCAGCATAATTTAAACATTAAACGCCGTTTGCAGCGGTATCAATGAATATATGGCACAATATCAAACATTGCTGTACTATTGTTACAGCCCAATAGAGAACGCGGAAAAATTCGCTGAAGATCATTTAGAATTTTGTAGATCACTTGGATTAGTCGGACGTATTATCGTTGCTGATGAAGGTTTAAATGGGACAGTTTCAGGTACTGCTGAAGCTTGTAAAGCTTATATGGATGCCATACATGCTGACCCGAGATTCTCAAAAACGGATTTTAAGATTGATGATGTAGAAGAGCTATCTTTTATTAAGATGCACTGTCGATACAAAGAAGAGATTGTACACTCCGGACTTCGTAATCCCTCGATAATTGACCCTAACAAACAAACAGGAAAACATTTAGAGCCTAAAGATTTCCTTGCGTTGAAAGATCAAGAGGATGTCGTGGTGCTTGATGTTCGATCAAATTATGAACACCATGTCGGGCGCTTCAAAAACGCGGTCACATTAGATATCGAAAACTTCCGTGAATTCCCAGAGAAAGTCAAAGAATTAGAGCACCTAAAAGGGAAGAAGATCCTTACCTATTGTACTGGAGGTATTAAATGTGAAAAAGCTTCAGCCCTATTGTTGAAAGAAGGTTTTGAAGATGTTTACCAATTGCATGGCGGCATTATTAAATACGGAAAAGAAGCAGGTGGTGAAGATTTCGAAGGCGAATGTTATGTTTTTGATAATCGGGTTACTGTTCCCGTAAATTCAGTTAACCCTTCTATTGTTTCTACTTGTAGAAACTGTGGGAAAACTACCAAGAAAATGATTAACTGCGCGAATCCTGACTGTAATGAGCACTTCACACAATGTGATGAATGTGGTTGGGAATTGGATGGCTGTTGTTCAGATGAGTGTAAGATGCATCCTAGAAAACGTGAATATGATGGTACCGGATATTATGTTAAAATCCCTCAACCTGTCAATTTGGATAAAATTTCTAAACGTAAGCATAAAAAGTTTATAAAAAATTAAAGCTTTATTGAAAACTTTAAAAAAATCCATTTATCTTTCAAAAGGTAAATGGATTTTTTATAACCTAAAAAAATGAAAAATGGATAGTCAAAAAGTAGATATGTTTTTAATGACGAACAATAAGTTCTTTGAATCTTATCAATTAATGGAAATTAAAGACGTATTGTCAAGAGCTGATGATAGTAAATTTACAAACATACAAATTCAGCAATACAAGGATCCAACAACCGTGTTGATCGTTTCACTATTAGCCGGATCCCTTGGTATCGATCGTTTTATGATCGGTGATACGGGTTTGGGAATTGCTAAGTTACTTACTTGTGGTGGCTTAGGTATTTGGGCTATTATCGATTGGTTCCTGATTATGGGAGCTACCAAAACTAAGAACTTTGAGAAACTTATAACCTCGTTAAGTTATTAACCAATGACTAATCAAAGAAACAGGCTCTATCTAATTACAGGGATAGTTTGTTTCTTTGGCTTAATATGGCTTTTTCTGGATTATTTTACCACGGTAGATCAAACAATCTGTCCGGTAAAACTTGTTACAGGTTATCCATGTCCTTCCTGTGGGACTACCCGATCCATAACAGCCCTATTACATGGGGATGTGGTTCAAGCCTTTATGATAAATCCCTTTGGTATTATCTCAAGCATATTGGTTATATCAGTAATTGCATTATTGATCTTAGATGTGTTCGCAAAAAAGGATTATTATTTTAAAACCTATGTTAAAGTAGAGCAATTTCTGCAGCAGCATAAAATTATTAGCGTTATTCTGGTATTACTTGTAATCGCAAATTGGATATGGAACATCTCGAAAGGACTATAAACTTTAGCCCAAAAGAAATTACTGAAAACGAACGTGAATATGCATCAAATAGTTATTTGATGTCTTTATTCGCCTTATTTGTAGGATTACCTTTGCCTATCTTTAATCTACTTGCAACGATTATTTTCTACCTGGGCAATCGGAAGTCTACCCGATTTGTGAAATGGCACTGTACACAAGCGCTTATCTCCCAATTCTTCGTTTTCTTTTTTAATACGGCTGCCTTTTGGTGGACGATTTCTATTATCCTCCAGCATAAAGAAATAAGCAATCCATATATAGCTTATATTATCCTTATCCTGATTATTAATCTCGTGGAAATTGTTTCTACCATTTATACAGCCGTGCAAACCAGAAAAGGGATACATGTTAGATGGCATTTGTTTTCCGATATCACTGATAATATATTGAAAAAATGAAGATACTAGGCAAATTCCTTCTGTTGGCTGTTGGTATAGCTGCTCTCTTTATGCTTTTATTACAAGTAAATTGGGTTGGTATTTTTGAGATAAAACAGAATCAGGAAAGACTTGAAAAGAAATTGGGAAAACTTGTATTAGATCAGGTGGTCTCAAAGTATGAAAAGATCGAAGATGACGCTATTGATAATACACTTGACTCGATATTCATCCCTCTCCTAAAAGAGAATAATATCTCCGTCAAAAATTATGAACTTTTTCTGATAAAAAATGAAGAAGTAAATGCTTTTGCTCTCCCTGATGATAAAATTATCATCACGACCGGCTTGATTAATTTCTTAGATAGTGCAGATTACTTGGCCGCGATACTGGCTCATGAAATAGCACACTGTGAGGAAAATCATGTGATGAAATCTTTGGTTACCAATTTCGGATTAGACCTGTTGTTATCCGGTTCCGGCACAGGCGAAGTAACAAACTTTATCACAGGTCAGGCCTTTTCCAGAAAACTGGAAAAAGAAGCGGATGAAAAAGCAATAGATTATTTAGATGAAGCCAGTATAGATCCTGTCAGTTTAGCTCATGTGATGGAGCTGTTTGATGCATATTTAACCTCGGATACTGATGTAACCTGGATTTCATCCCACCCTGCCCCCGCAGATCGTAGTAAATATATTTCTCAGAAAGTTGAAAAGCTCGATTCAGATGATAAAAAGTATATAACTCCTGTGACAATGAAAACTTGGAATGACTTGAAAGAGAAGATAGAACTTAAGTAAAGATTCTTATTTATATGTACCTGTTGATACCAACCACTCATTGAAAGACACCAGACGTTGAGACAATAGACATTAAAGTCTTATGTCTCAACGTCTGGTGTCTTAAAGTCTAATTCCTTACCCTCCAAATTCCATCAGATAGGACTTCAGAAATTCATCTAAATCACCATCTAATACAGCTTGTGTATTTGAGGTTTCGGTATTTGTCCTTAAGTCTTTAATTAATTTATAAGGATGCAACACATAGTTTCTGATTTGCGAACCCCATTCAATTTTTTTCTTAGAGCCTTCAATAGCTGCACTTGCTTCCTCGCGCTTACGCATCTCGATCTCATATAACTGAGATTTCAAAAGACGCATAGCATTTTCCTTATTCTGGAGCTGAGATCTTGACTCCTGGTTCTTGATGATAATACCCGTTGGTTTATGGTGTAATCGTACCGCTGTTTCTACCTTGTTTACATTCTGCCCACCGGCACCGCCAGCCCTGAAAGTATCCCATTCAATCTCCGAATCTTTAATGTCGATCTCAATATTATCGTCTACCAATGGATAAACGTATACAGAAGCAAAGGAAGTATGCCTTTTGCCGTTAGAATCAAATGGTGAAATCCGGACCAAACGATGAACACCATTTTCACCTTTTAAGTATCCGTAAGAAAAATCACCTGAAAATTGCAATGTTACTGTTTTGATACCAGCCACATCGCCTTCCTGATGATCCTGTTCGGTCACTTTGTATCCATGCTTCTCTCCCCACATAATATACATTCGCATCAGCATCGCTGCCCAATCACAAGATTCTGTTCCACCCGCACCGGCTGTGATTTGCAAAATAGCATCCAACTGATCCTCCTCCGCACTCAACATATTCTTGAACTCCAGCTCCTCAACCGCAGTTAAAGCAATCTGGTACTGATCTTCAAGTTCCTGGTCAGAGGCATCGCCCGACTGAAAAAATTCATACAATACCCCGGTATCCTCTATGGCAACTTTTACATTATCATATTGGTCGGTCCAAACTTTGTTGTTTTTAATGGAATGCAAGACCTTTTCTGCCGCTTTTGGATCATCCCAAAAGTCAGGCTGTAATGTGATTTGGGTTTCACGGTCTATCTCTTCTTTCTTGGCATCGATGTCAAAGATGCCTCCTCAGGGATGTGATCCTATCCCTCAAGTCTTGAATTTGTTCTTTGGTCATATGAACAAAGATAACATAAAATTGAGGATTGATTATTCTGTTATCCTTATATTTGAACAAAAGAAAAACATATGTTACCAAAAATTGATTTTACAACAACCCAAGCCTTCAAATATTTAGCAGATCATTACATCACCATAAACGAATCTAGTATAAAAGATCTTTTTGCAAGCGATCCGGAACGATTCGAAAAATTCTCCATCTACCTTGGCGATATCCTTCTAGACTATTCGAAGAACAGAATTAATGAACAAACGATGGCTTTATTGTTTCAGCTTGCTCGTGAATGTAAACTGAATGAAGCTGTTGAAGCCATGTTTAATGGTGAGAAAATTAATGAGACGGAAGGTAGAGCCGTTCTTCATACTGCTCTACGGAATCGTTCCGGAAACCCGGTCTTGACAGAAGGGAAAGATGTAATGCCTGAAATACGTGCTGTATTGGAAAGAATGAAAGATTTTACCAATCGTGTGATCTCTGGTGAGTGGAAAGGTTATACCGGGAAGGAAATCACCGATGTTGTTAACATAGGTATTGGTGGTTCCGATTTAGGGCCAGTAATGGTTACAGAAGCACTAAAAGCTTATAAAACACGATTAAATATGCATTTTGTTTCCAATGTAGATGGAACACAAATCGCTGAAACATTGAAGGGGATAAACCCGGAAACAACCTTATTCCTTATTGCATCCAAAACATTTACCACTCAAGAAACAATGGCAAATGCCAATTCCGCAAAGGAATGGTTTTTGGCAAATGGCGCTAAGGAGTCCGACGTGGCCAAGCATTTTGCTGCATTAAGTACCAATGAAAAAGGTGTTTCTGCTTTTGGTATTGATACCAAGAATATGTTTGAATTCTGGGACTGGGTTGGTGGCCGATATTCTTTATGGTCCGCAATAGGTCTTTCTATTAGTCTAGCTGTTGGGTTTGATAACTTCGAAGAATTGCTTCAGGGAGCTTATGAAGCTGATGAACATTTCAGAAAAGCAGAATTCGAAGAGAATATTCCTGTTATTTTAGCGCTATTAGGTATTTGGTACAATAACTTCTTCGAAGCTGAAAGTAATGCTATTTTACCTTACGATCAATATTTACATCGTTTTGCAGCTTACTTCCAACAAGGAGATATGGAAAGTAATGGCAAATACATTGATCGCAGTGGGTCTCGTGTAGATTATCAAACAGGACCAATTATCTGGGGCGAACCTGGTACAAATGGCCAACATGCATTCTATCAGTTGATCCACCAAGGGACTAAATTAATTCCTTGTGATTTTATAGCACCGGCTATTTCTCATAATCCCTTAGGTCAACACCATCAGATGCTGTTGTCAAACTTCTTTGCACAAACGGAAGCTTTAATGAATGGTAAATCAGAAGCAGAGGTTGTAGCAGAACTTGAAAAATCGGGAAAATCAGCAGAGGAAGTTAAAACACTCACACCATTTAAAGTCTTCGAAGGAAATAGACCAACAAACTCGATTCTGATTAAAGAAATCACCCCAAGAACACTAGGAACTTTAATTGCTCTTTATGAACACAAAATCTTTGTTCAAGGTATTATCTGGAATATCTTCAGTTTTGACCAATGGGGAGTTGAACTCGGTAAGCAATTAGCAAATAAAATATTACCGGAACTTGAAAATAATTCAGCAGTTGAAAGTCATGATTCATCAACCAATGGTCTGATCAATCAGTACAAAGCCTGGAGGTAAATCTAGGAAAGGCTTAAGCTTCTCTAAAAGCGAAAGGTATTAAAGTTTGTATTATATGTGAACTTTAATACCTTTTTTATCTTCCACGTTTTAAGTTTTATGTGCGTTTACAGCAATCAGTATAAATTTGTTTTTACTTAATGATTATTATTTTTGACATTGAAACTTTAGCATCTCTCGCTAAATGTTGAGGAGCAAATTTTTTTAATCAAAAATCAATATAACGTTATGTATCTACTTCATGGAAAGCTAACTGCAAAAGAAGGTTTTATTGATCAACTCGCCAGTATTCTGTTAGAAGCTTCGAAATTGGTTTCAACCGTAAGGGGATGTAAATTGTATATTATTGGAAAAGATCAGAGCGATTTAAATTCTGTATATGTCACAGAGATCTGGGAAAGTAAAGAGGATCACGACAACTCCCTAACTGTTGAACCAATTCGTGCACTAATAATGAAAGCCATGCCATTGTTAGACGGAGCGCCCAGTAAGGGGCAGGAGCTTGAGGTTTTAGGTGGAATTGGAGTTTAACATCTAATTGGAGATTATTTAAATAATTCTCTATAGGGTTCCGCTCATCATATTTAAAGACCAGCTCTGCCTTCGTCTTGCTTTTCTCGGTGAGTATCGTCGAACTGATGCGAAGCATTTTGCAACTGTTGTTCAACATACCAATACTTCTACTAACTCCTAAATATGTAAGTTTGTAGTAAATTAAATTGTTTATGGGATTTCTTTGTAACCAGCATAAATATCCGATAAGATTCTGGATTAAAATGAGCGCCATGTTTTCGCTCTGTTTAGTGTCTATTTTGATAGTGGAATATTTCTTTAGTGATCAGGAGAAGTTTTTGGCCAAACTTGGGATAGCTTTCTTTGGGTTTTTTTCAATCATTGTGTCCAATCTTCTTCTTTTCGTTCATTATGATGTACAGGATCCGGTGAAATCCCCTCTAAAGGTAAAAGCCCTAAGTTTTTTAGTTACCTATTGCATCTGTTTGATATTGTATGTTTTGTCTAATTATCTGGGCCTTTTTTCTCCTGCAGAATACAAGGTGGTTTTGAAATCTCCAGGTAATTTTTTCTTAATAGGAGCTTTTCATGCAGCGATTTTAAATGTTGTCGTACAGCTCTGGCTTTATTTTGTGATGAATGATCATTTCAAGAAAGTTCATGAATTAGAAAGAAGTAAATTAGACAAAATGAAGGAACGGGCTGAAAACCAGATGCTACGGCAGCAAATCCAGCCACATTTTCTTTTTAATGCGCTTTCCAGCTTGAAAGCTCTTATCAAGAAAGACTCGAACCTTGCCGAGTCTTATCTCCTTCAACTTTCAGGCTATTTAAGAGGAAGTTTTCACCAATCAGAAGACGGTCTCTCCACAGTAGGGCAGGAAATCAAACTTTGCGAGGATTATCTTAGCATGCAAAAAGTCCGTTTTAGGGATGCTATACAATATGAAGTCAATGTCCCTGAAGAATTATTGGAATCTCAATTACCTATATTTTCCTTACAGCCGCTTATTGATAATGCACTAAAACACAATTTTTATACAAACGATAAACCTTTATCTATCCAGATCAGCGAACGCAAGGGATGGATTGTCGTGAAGAACAACTTTAGCCCCAGAACCCATGAAACAGATGATGTTAACCATTATGGATTAAACAGTTTAAAAGAACGGTTTAGTTATTATTTGAAGGATAGTATTGTTATTCAACCCGCACCAGATCATTTCGAGGTTCATGTGAAGATTATTTCGATATGAGAGTAGTTATTATTGAAGATGAGGATCTTACGGCAGAAGATCTATGCCAAACACTGATTCGTTTAGATCCCGATATAGAAATCATACAGCGACTTTCTAGTGTGGAGCAATCTATTCGTTACCTAAAAACTTCCCCATTGGTAGATCTTATTTTCAGTGATGTCCAGTTGGGTGATGGTGATTCTTTCGATGTGTTCAGAAAAGTAGATCCCGGAGCGCCAATTGTATTTTGTACTGCATATGACCATTATACGATGGAAGCTTTTCGAACATATAGTATTGACTATATCCTCAAGCCTTTTTCCGATGCGGATATTCAGGGGGCACTAGCTAAATTCAGAAGAATGAGGAGCACATTTAACAAAAACCTGTTTCTTCATTTACCAAATTTGAAAGACCCTAAGCCGGAAGATATTTCAGAAAAGCCCAAAAACTTAATTGTTAGTAGTAACGGCATGATCGTTCCACTAAAAATTAAAGATATTGCGCTCTGTTATATAGAATTTGAGAATGTCTTCGTTAAAACATTTCAAAACAAAGATTATCTGGTCGGTAAATCACTTGATGAAATGGAAGAAGTATTTGGAAAAGATTTTTTTAGAGCCAATAGACAACATTTGGTTAATCGGAATGCTATCGACCATGCCGTGCATGGACAATCTAGGAATTTAGTAGTGAAACTGCTGATAGATCATGTTTATCCTGTCTCGGTTAGCCGAGAGAAGCTTTCCCTTTTCTTAGATTGGCTACAAGGATAGACCTAGCGATTTGTTCAACGTGGACTTAGGACGTTTGACCATCTTTTTTGTCCGTTTGACCTATTTTGACTTATTTTCTTACTAATACGATGATATATTTGCAAACGTGTTATAGGGTAGGTGAGATTTGCAATACACCATCAAAAAAGAAAATATGAACAATTATGTATTAATCTTTAAGACTTCCATTCGTACAGCCCTGGAACGTTCCAAGCTTATAGCAAAATTACTGTATGTTTCTAAAGAAATTTCCAAAGCAACTATAGATTTGGAAGATGAGGAGAATATTCTTCGTGTCGAATCGAGATACAGCAATCAGCAAACAATTATCAATACGCTGTTGCAAGAAGGGTATCATGTAGACCTTCTTGCGGTTTATGGACAGAACAAACATGGTTTGCCCACATTGCAAACAATTTAAGATCTGATTCTCCAGGAGGGATGTCTAATCCTTCCTCTTTACTTTTTGTTTCCCCTTCTAACTCCATTGTTTCTCCTTGAAATTGCTTCTGGTACAGGCAAGTACAGGATGCTATATCCCATTATTTTTTCTTTCTTTAATTAACAATTATAAAAATGGCCTAAACTATACCTGACCTTTTTCGATAATGGATCTTGTTTTTGGCTTACCTATTACTGTCTAAATACAAATGATTCATTATGATGGATTGTTAGCTGCTGGGACTGCATAATAGATTAAACTCATAATTATGAATAGAAAAATTTATTTACTTGTTTTTCTTATCCTGCCATTAGTATGGTCTTGCGGTGGAAAAAATGAAGTATTCCCTTTTAAACCAAAACCAGGAAGCAGTATTGTGATTATCGGGAATTCATTTGCCGAGGGACTGCAGCGCAACAATTATTTTGAAACATTATTACATGAAAGTTTCAACGATCATAAACTGCATGTGAGGAATTTGGGATGGGATGCTGATGAAGTAAATTTACGTCCAAGACCCTTAAATTTCGGCACATTGCAAGATCATCTCAAAGCTCATAAAGCAGACGTGATTATTGCCTGCTTTGGGATGAACGAGTCCTTTAAGGGACCAGATAGCTTAGACACCTTTAAAGAGGAGTTGGAAACTTTTTTAATCAGCCTCCAGAAACTTAACAGCGAGGGTGATTCGACTAAGATTATATTAGTTTCTCCTATTTATCACGAGAATTTAGGAGGGGAACTACCGAATCCAAAGGAACACAACAAATTCCTGAAATTATATACGGAAGAAATGGCAAAGCTGGCAAAATCAATGGATTTGCCTTTTATTGATCTTTTTGAGCCTACCAAAAAGATAATAGAAAGTGCTAAAGAACCACTAACTAGCGATGGAATTCACTTGACGGAATCAGGTTATAAAATTGTGAGTGAACTGATGGCAAAGGCTTTGGATTTTCCGATATCTGATTGGACAGAAACTTCTCACAAAGAGGCTCTTAGGAGTCTTGTTAAAGCTAAAAATCAACATTTCTTCTATAAATACAAATCCCAAAATGGGGAATATATCTATGGGCGTCGAAGAGAATGGGCAGGAGGACAGGAATTGCCGGCAGAATTGGTTAAAATTGATCGCATGGTAGAACAATTGGATAGTTTACTGTGGGCATCCGCCAAACCTGGCACAATAGTCGACCCCAATGCAGTTAATAGAATTATCCATTCTGGAAAAAATGAAACAGAAACAGAAAAAAATAAAACTACTGACCAGGAATTAGAGTGGGCAAAATCTCAATTTATCCTACCAGAGGGTTTTGAAATTGAGCTATTTGCTTCGGAGAAAGATTTTCCACTAGCAAATCCTGTTTCAGCAACTTTCGATGCTGAAGGGAAGTTATGGGTAGCTACTATGCCTTCCTATCCAAATTATACTCCGGGCAATCCTCCAAATGACAAAATCATTGTGTTGGAAGACAGCGACGGTGACGGAAAAGCGGATACACATACCGTTTTTGCGGATAGTCTGTATCTTCCCCTGGGGTTTGAATTAGGTGATGGGGGAGTATATGTCACACAGGCGCCTGATTTTGTTTTCCTAAAAGATACTGATGGGGATGGGCGAGCAGACTCAAAAGAAGTTCTTCTTTCGGGATTTGGTACAGAAGATTCTCACCACACCTTAAACACCTATACCTGGGGACCTGATGGGGCATTATATATGAATATGGGTACATTTCTTCATACACAAGTGGAAACGCCTTATGGGCCACGTCGTGGTGATTACGGAAATGTTTGGCGATATGAGCCCAGAACAAAGAAATTTGATCAGCATATCTCTTATCTTTTCGCAAATCCTTGGGGAGATGTCTTTATGAGAGACGGGACACAGCTGATTGCTGATGTTTCTACAGGTTTGAATTATTTCGCTCCACCTCTGACCGTTGCCATTGATTATCCGAAAAAACATTTGGAGATGAAGGATTTCTTGACCTCAGCGGCTAAACCTAAAACATGTGGGCTTGAAATTATTTCCAGTAGGGCATTTCCTGATAGTTTGCAGGGAAATGTACTTTTTAATACGTTTATAGGCTTTCAAGGGATCAGACAACATAAGATTAATGAAGAAGGAAGTGGACTGGTAGGTAAAGAGATGGAGTCACTTCTTCAATCTAAGGACCCAAACTTCCGGCCTGTTGACCTACAGTTTGGTCCCGATGGAGCACTATATGTGGTGGATTGGTATAATCCGATTATCCAGCACGGAGAGCAGAATTTTCGTGACCCTGAACGAGATCATACCAAAGGAAGAATTTGGAAAATTACTTATAAGAATAAAGAAAAGCTAAAAGTTACTGATTTATCAAAACGTACTATTCCGGATCTATTGAACCGATTGAAAGTTTCTGAAGATCGGGAAAGATATAGAACCAGACGGATGCTTCGGGAATATACCGCAAAAGAGGTGCTCCCTGAAGTAGATAGATGGATAGGAACACTGGATAAATCAGATCCTGACCTGGAACAACATAGAATGGAAGGACTCTGGGTTTATCAGCAATTCAATAAGGTCAACGAAAACTTATTGAAAGAACTACTAAAAAGTAAAAACCAAGCTATACGCGCAGCCTCCACACGAGTTCTTTTTTATTGGGCCGACCGAATCCCGAATTCACTGGAACAGATTATTAAGATGTCCACAGACTCTTCACTTCGGGTGAGACTGGAAGCTATTATTGCCTTAAGCCATTTTAAGGACCCAAAATCAGTTAATGCATTATTAGCAGCAAGTGAACTGCCGACTGATGATTATATTGATTATGCATTAAACGAATCCTTTAGACATCTTCGGCCGGTGTGGGTTAATATGTTCAGGAAAGATCAGCAATACCTTGCCAATGCTCCCCAAAAGGCTAATCGTCTTTTGGGTTCTGTAGCGACGAAACGTGAGTCTTTATATATCGGATTCGTAGCAGAGGATCCTACTTCTTCAAAATATAGCGAGCCTCAACTCTCGGAGGAAGAATTTGAACAAATGAAGGAATCGCTTGCTGTTCAACAGTTTTTGAAAGCAAATAAAGAGGTGTTACACGTACATAGCGGAAATCCTGAACAAAAAAATGAAAAGACCGAATCTGTTGAGGAAACTGTTAATGCAACGCACAAGCTCAAGGCTCTCCCGGGAAAAATGGCCTTCGATAAAGAAGTCTTGAAAGTGAGGGCAGGTGAAAATGTAGTCTTGCAATTTGATAATAATGACCAAATGCCTCACAATATCGTATTTACCGCACCTGGAGCGAAAGACAAAGTGGGAAAAGCAGCAGACGCAATGTCGGTGGAACCGGATGCCTATGAAAAGAATTTTATTCCAGATATCCCGGAGGTTTTGGTTGCCAGTCCGTTAATTCAAGCGGGACAGCGTTATCAACTCAAGTTTGTTGCTCCAAAGGTTAAAGGTGATTACCCCTTTATCTGTACATTCCCGGGGCATTGGCAAATAATGTATGGGGTAATGGAGGTGAGGTAGCCAAAAAATATTCAATATTAAAGAAACTTAGATATTATGTCTTAAAACCAATTAATAATGCGCTATTTATTGCTGTTTTGTTTAATCTTATTTGTTTTTCAGGGATCTGGTCAACAAATCTCTTTATCGGGGACTACAGTTTTATATGATCAGCATTTCATCAGGACTGAAGGTTATAATGAACTGGATTTTTCCAAAGCTAATGTGAAATTTACCTCACAAGGTCTGCAGTTATACAAATCAGAAGGTCCTGTCAGGTTAAACCGATACTATGCTTTAGCACAGCGCGTAATACGCTATCATGTCAAATTGGGTGCTGATGCAAAAGCAATTTTCCAAAGTGATAAAGGGGATTTTATAGCTATTGTTGACATGCCTAATAAAACCATAAGTATTCAAACGGATCCAGTATTAGCGCGTAAGGTGATGGATATGAACCCGGAACATGAATATTTGGTGGAAATCCATCGTGATTATCAGTGTTCAAGCCTAAAGCTGATCAATCTGTATTCGGGTGAGGAAACAGAAGTCCGAGGGATTAATGATGGAACAGGGGGAGTGGGACGAGGTACAGAAGGAACTGGTTTTCAGGTCGGACGTCAATATGATTACTATTGCTTTGGTATTTTAGAAGGTTCAGGAATGTTGGTTAAACAAATTGTTGTTCAAGCCAAACAGGCAAACCCAATCCTGTTAATTTATGGTGATTCCATTACCGAACCAGAGGGATATTACCCTGAAAAATCATTTAGTCAGTCCTGGACTCAGTTAATCATCAATCACTTAAATGGTAAAGCAGTTTCCAGTGGACGGGGAGGTACAACGATCAATGAACTGCTTGAGCGTATAAAAAATGAATTACCATATCTAAAAGCGAAGTATGTAATGATCACAATTGGGACGAACGGTGGTAATACTCCTGAGAATTTAAGTCAATTGGTAGAATATATCCAATCTCAAGGTGCCGTGCCCATACTCAACAATATCCCCGCAAATGAAAGTGGTACTCACATTCCAGTCAATGAAATGATAGAACATATAAGGGAAAAATACAAGATAAAAGGTTGTCAATTTGATATCGTTACTTCTAAAGATCAATTGGGTAAAGAGGTAGATCATTCTACTATGTACTTTGAAGACTATGATTGGGGCAAGATTTATCATCATCCTAACGTGAAAGGGTCAAAATTAATGTATCTGAGAACCTTGATTGATGTCCCGGAAATCTATCAATAAGAACATTCATTTTTTTATCCTTTATGGCGCTGTAATGGGCGTAAGAAATTAATAAGTATAGAGAAATATTATTGGTCTTGATTTGAAAATTGCTGCAAAAAGACATATAATTTGGTTGATCCTTCAAGCTCTAATTTTTTCCGAAGTCTGTAACGGGCAACCTCCACTGCTTTGATTGAAATATGTAGTAATTGCGCGATTTCTTTAGTGCTGAGTTCCATCTTTAATAATGCACACAACTTAAGTTCTGACATTGTCAGGGCTGGATACTGCGCACGCAGAGCCTCAAAAAAAACACGATTTGCTTCGTTGAATTGATGATTGAAATCTCGGTGTTCTTCCTCTGATTTTTCAGCATTACGGATCATTCTCAGCAAGGTGGGAAAGGTTTCCTTGGAGTTAACGTCTTTCTTGTTGGCATCTTTGATGACCTGTTTAAGACGATCCAATACTTCGGCACGTTTTAAGAGATGTAAAGTCATCGCAGAGAGTTCTTTATCTTTAAAAATAACTTCTGCGGCGAGTTTTTCATTGTTTAAACGGATGATTTCCTTCTCGCTGGACTCTAATCTCAACAAATGTAAGGCGCGTTCTTGTTCATGTCGTCGCTCGTATTTTGCGCGCTGCAACTTAAAAAATAGAAAAAGCGTAAAGATAATAACACAGCAGTACAACAAATAAGCTAGCTTAGTCTGGTACCAAGGCGGGAGGATTTCGAAAGTATATTCTACAGCATCTGATTCATTATTAAGTCCGAATCTTGCTTTTATTAAAAAGGTGTATTGTCCGGGAGGAAGGTTGGTGTAGTTTTTTTCATGTTTTTCGCTCCAAGGGGACAGTTCCTCGTCAAAACCTTTGAGCTGGCAGGTAAATTCAATATTTTCTTGATAAGCATATTCGGTTACACCGTATTCAAAATGAAGTGAATTCTGTTTATATGAAAATTGATCACCAACTTTCGAGGCGTAAAAGTGGTTGGTTAACAAAGGTTTATCTGCGTGAGCTGACTGTACAGTATGCAAAAAAGCCACCGGACGATTCACCTTATAGCGCTCCAGGTCAAGTTGGACAAACCCGTTGCTAGTTCCGATAATGATCTGATCTAATCTTTGCAGATTAATAGATACATGACCCCCGACAATCTTTCCGTCAAGTTCCGGAAAGCCGTGTAAAGTATAGTCGTCTTTTTCTTTTCTAAATATATATATTTTTTTTTCTGAGGCAATCCATATATTTTGCTGTTTATCCTGGTTAATATACTGGATTGGAATTCCTTTAGTAAGTTTGTATAATATTGGATGAGGAATAAACTTTTTTTCCAGTGTAGAATACAGATAAATACCATCTTCAGTGGCTGCAAATATGTGTTCATTGATCCCAAAAATATAATTATTTTCATTACTTGGCAGTCCTTGTGCTTTACCATACCGTTTAGGGTCCTCATGCATATTCTGCCTGTTTTCCAAATCGAACTGATAGACTCCTCTGCTTGGATGAGAAGTCCAGAGTGTTTGAGTAGTTGGGTCGTAATGTACAAAACGGCTGGATTCCCGAACGTTCGAAAATCGGTTACTGTCTGTTATAGATATTGGAGTGAAGCTCCCAAATTTTAATATACCAGAATATGTTCCGGCAAGATAATAAGGGGTCGTGTTGTTAGAGACAATTTGATCCAAGACCAACCAGGTTCCCGGATGGTTATATAATTTTTCTGTTCCTTCTTCTGTGGCTGACAGTAAACCTTTGTCGTGAGATATAAGCACTTTATTTTGAATGCTTTGTAAGTTCCATACCTGCCCTTCTGTTCCTTGTATGAAATCAAATTGTACTCCATATTCATCTTTCTTCGCCTTGCTCCTGTATACTCCATCAGATGTCCCCAGCCAATATTCGCCATTTTGGAATAGGGATGCATAGCCTGTTAATTCTTTTCCTGCATCTGGAACTATATAGGATATAGCTTTGTTCGTTGTGATGAGTGAAAGTCCATATTCCATGGCCAACCAAATATTCTCATCTTTATCTTCGTAAATATCTCTGATTTTATTTGATAGTATCCCTGTGGATTTATTGTAAGTCCATTTGGGATTACCTTGTGGATCAATAATCACTAATCCATGCGAAAGTGTTCCGCAGGCAATGTTACCATTTTTTAGTAATCGTGCAGCATAAACATGATTTAATAAGGAGCCGGAACTCGGGGTAGAAAATCGATGAAGGGTGGAATTCTGTAATCGAAATAATCCCTCTTCTTGAGTAGTGATTAGATAATCATCTTCATTTTCAAGAGGAATAATGGCTGTAATAATCGCATGGTTAAGGGCTTCATTACCTGCGATTTTACGCCAACCAGTAGGCTGGTATTTCAACAAACCAATTTTACTGTCTTGTGCAAAAAGTTGATTTCTAGACTGTCCTAAAAACGACCAGCTTCCCTCGGGTTTTAGCACTTTGATACTATCGCCTGGGCGGTATAACATAATTTTACCTGGCTCTCGAAAAAAAATATCGCCCTGATAGATCTCCGTATTCCATACATCACTAAAAAAGCGTTCAGTGGCAGGTAATAGATTTTTTAAAGATCGGTAAGTATGTTCGCCTGTAGAATCTCGCTCTAGGTAACCCAACTCATTTTGTCCACCAATATAAAAACGACCGTTTGAGGCGAGTTTTAACGAACGAACAACCGATTTGTTGGGTAACTCCTTAAGTTGCCAGTAATAGCCATTGAATATCAGTACCCCCTCGGCATTAGCAAAGTACATCATGTGATTAGCATCTTCGGCTATGTTCCAATTTTGAAATCCACCTGCATAATCATGGCTATTATAACTCTTTATTTTGGGCAGGAATCGCTCTTGGGCAGATAGCTGTCCAATCTGAAAAAGCACATAAAGAAAGGTTATATACCAGTGGTTTTTTATCATAATAAGGTGAGACCATAGGTCGATTGGCAGGCCAAACTTACTAAAATTTCATTAAGAAACCAGACATGATAAAAAATGTTTAAACGCCCCTTTGAGAGGTGTGATAAAATTGTTCATCGTCTTGTTATCTCATTTGTAGGGTATTATTGCTTTAGTAATCAGTAAGATAGAATAATAAGTAGTGATATATTTTATAAGAGGTATGTCTTTTACAGTTGTATGTAGTGTTTTTGTAGGTGTGCCGAATTAGCTTTTTCAAGCTGTTTTTACAGAGTTTTGAGCTACCGATTATATATCTGGCGGCATATTGCCTTCTGCATATTACCAATTTTAAAAAAACACATTATGAAAAAAAAATTAACTTTCTTTTCCATGCTGACCATGCTGCTGCTTCTTTTTTGTTTGCATCTGCAGGCTCAGAACCTGAACGTGACAGGGCGGGTGCTCGATCAAGCTACAGGCTTAGCTGTTCCGAACGCTACGGTAACCGTTGTCGGCCTTAGTAATGCAACAAGTACTGATGAAAAAGGTTTTTTCAGTATTCAGGTTTCTCGTGCTACGGCGAAGTTATCGGTAGCCTCAATGGGTTACAGTACTAAAATTGTGTCTTTAACGGACGCATCCTCAACGATTGTCGTAGAATTAAGTCCCGAGATAGGTAACCTGGAAGAAGTCGTCGTAGTAGGGTATGGTACACAAAAGCGTGCCACTGTGACCGGTGCCATTTCCAGCGTAAAGGCTTCGGATCTCGAAAATATGCCTGTCAACCGTATTGAGCAATCTTTGCAAGGTAGAACCTCCGGCGTAGTAGTTACAGCAAATTCAGGACAACCAGGTTCTGCGGCAGCAGTACGCGTACGTGGAATAACAACGCTAAATAATAATAACCCATTATGGGTTGTGGATGGAGTTGTGGTAGATAACGGTGGGATTGGTTTCCTTAACCAATCGGATATTGAATCCATTGAAGTTTTAAAAGATGCTGCAGCCCAAGCAATCTACGGCGCCAGAGCAGCAAATGGCGTGATATTGGTGTCTACTAAAAAAGGAAAATCTGGAGATCCCCGTATCGCCTATAACGGTTTTTTTGGAATTTCTGCACCTGACAAAAAATTGAATTTATTAAATGCTTCACAATACGTGATGTTGCGGAATGAAGCTAGAAAAAATGACGGCGAGTCACCGATGTTTGATGAAACTGATGGCTTTGGGGAAGGAACGGACTGGCAGGACGAGATTTTTAATAATAGTGCTCAACGTCACAACCACGAATTCAGCATAAGTGGCGGAACTGAGAAGACAACCTATTATTCCTCATTCGGTTATTTCAATCAAGAAGGGATTGTTGCAACAGATATTTCAAAATATAATCGCCTGAACTTCAGGTTAAATTCAACTTATAAGCCCGCTACCTGGATTACTATAGGGGAAAACATCGGTTATTCTCGTGATAAAAGTATAGGGTTAGGAAATACCAACAGCGAGTATGGGGGACCTTTAAGTTCAGCAATTAATCTAGATCCACTGACTCCGGTGATTATTACCGATCAGGGAATTGCTTCTAAGAGTCCTTATACGAATGATAATATTATACGTGATAGCTTTGGAAATCCATACGGTATTTCTGCTTACGTAGCACAGGAAATGTCTAACCCTCTTGCTTATATACAAACACGTAATGGAAATTATGGTTGGAGCGACAATATTGTAGGGAATGCTTTTGCAGAGATCAACCCGATAGATGGATTAAAATGGAGGACAACACTGGGCACTAAACTTTCATTTTGGGGAAGCGAATCTTTTACCCCACCGTTTTATCTGAATGCGGCTTCTATTAATTCCCGCACGAACTTTTCTAGAAATATGAACAGATCAATGGCATGGAATGTAGAAAATACTTTGTCATATCAAAAGAAAATTAATGAACATCAAATAACGCTCTTATTAGGCCAGGGGGCTTATGTCGATAATAATTCTTACGGGATAAACGGAACGTATTTCGGTATCCCTGCCTTAGGATTTCAGGACGCTTCGATGAATTTCAATATTCCCAATACGGATAAAAATCTAGGCGGAAATGAAGGAGTGCTAAATAAGGTATCATCACTCTTTGCTCGTATTAATTATAATTATCAAGACAAATACTTACTTGAGGCACTTGTCAGAAGGGACGGTTCAAGTAAATTCGGTCCGAAGCATAAATATGGTGTTTTCCCGTCTTTTTCGGCAGGTTGGATCCTTTCTTCTGAGGAATTCTGGAACAAAGAAACTAATCCTATTTCTTTTCTTAAGCTTCGAGGTGGATACGGTGTCGTAGGAAATGACAATATTGGAAATTTCGGTTACACATCAATCATAGGAAGCGGACGTAACTATGCGTTTGGTACAGAAGACGGCTATTTAGTAGGTTATAGTCCTAATTCAGTTCCCAACCCCGACTTGAAATGGGAAGAAACAGCCTCAACAAGTATCGGTTTAGATGCCATCTTTTTTCAACGTTTTAACCTAACCTTAGATTGGTATTCTAAAAAAACGAAAGATATTCTTCAACAAATTCCTATCCCTTCTTATGTGGGAGTCGTTAGTGATCCGGCAACCAACATTGCCAGCATGAAGAACCATGGGGTTGAGTTGGAAGTCGGTTATACGGATAAGTTTGGTGAGTGGGACTTCCGTGCTTCAGGAAATGTAACGTACCTGGAAAATGAAGTATTGGAACTTGGACAGGGAAGACAGTTTCTGAGCAATAACCAACAGAATTTTCAGTCTTCTTCTTATCCGATTGCACGTACAGAAGTTGGCCAGTCAATGTATACATTTTATGGTTTTCAGCATTTAGGTATTTTCCAGAATCAACAGGAAATCGATAATTATCTGGATAAGGATGGAAATAAAATCCAACCAAACGCCAAACCAGGTGATTTTAAATGGCAGGATACTAATGAAAACGGATCCATTGATGAAGACGACCGCGTTATCTTAGGATCGCCAATCCCAAAATGGACATTTGGGATAACATTAAATACTGCCTATAAGGGTTTTGATTTTATGCTGTTTGGACAAGGCGTTGCCGGGAATAAAATTTTCCAGGGACTGAGAAGATTGGATATAGCGAATGCGAACTGGCAAACTACAGCACTGGACAGATGGACGGGAGAAGGCTCATCGAATGATTTTCCTCGTATGTCAGATGCTGACGACAATAAAAACTTTAGAAATCCTTCTAATTTTTATTTAGAGAATGGGGCCTACTTCCGTCTGAAAGTTGCCCAATTGGGATATACTTTTAAGAATTTCGCTCCGAAATTTGGCGCAAAGAATCTCCGTGTATATCTGATGGCTGAAAACCTATTCACCATAACCAAATACACAGGTTATGATCCAGAAATAGGTGGAAATGAAAGTAATTCAGGTATGGGTATCGACCGCGGAATTTATCCTCAGGCACGATCATTTATGGTTGGATTAAATCTAGGATTCTAATCAGAAAATTTACACAGGCAAATGTCTTATTAAAAAGTTTACAACAATGAAAAAGAATATAATAAAAAGATTTTTGATAGGTAGTATGTTCTTACTGCCCTTATCTTATCAGAGCTGTTCAAAAAGCTTTCTGGAGGCTGAACCGAAAGGGACACATTTCGAAGATACCTATTACAGGAATGAAAATGAGGCTTTTAACGGTTTGATTGCAATCTATGATGTGTTAGGTTGGCAAACAGGAAATTATACAAGTAAAATTTCAGTAGCCAATCTGGCCTCAGATGATATGTACGCGGGAGGTGGTGGATCAAGTGATTTACCGCATTTTCAAGCTATGTCTAACTTTACCCTCACGTCAGCGGTAGGACCTCAGGATGGTATTTGGTCAGGGGGGTTCTCCGGAGTCAACCGCGCGAACGTTCTGTTACAAAAGTTACCTGGGGTACAGATGGATGAAAATGTGAAAAAGCGGTTTACTGCAGAAGCACGATTCTTGAGAGCATATTATTATTTCGATTTAGTTCGTTTTTTTAAGAATATTCCACTCTTAACTGAACCTCTGGAACAAAAAGATATCTATACACCTGAACAGGTTGCTCCTGAGCAGGTCTATGATTTCATTGAAAGTGAGTTGCAGGCTGCTTTATCGGATTTACCCGTGTCGATTAACAGGTCTACCGAAGCAGGACGTATCACCAGAGCGGCAGGATATGCTTTGTTAGGAAAAGTTTTGCTTTACCGTGAAAAATTTACCGCAGCGGCCGCAGCATTGGCAGAAGTAAATGGAACACCAGGTCAGCTTACTTCTTATGGAAACAAATTATTGGATAACTTCGCTGATTTATGGAAAGTATCCAATAAACACAACAGTGAATCTATTTTAGAAATCAATTTTACTGGTAACTCTGCCGGTACCTGGGGCTGCATAGCTTGTACTGAAGGTAATTTATTGAACATTATGTCAGCTCCCCGAAATTATACTATCATTGAAGCAAATAAAGCCCCAACTTATGTTAGCGGATGGGGATTCTTTGTAGTAACTAAAGAACTGCAAAGTTTCATGAAGAATGATACCCGGTATGCTGGAACGATAGAGAACATTGATAGTTTGGCCAAAGCCGGAATTGTTAGTTATGAACATAGTTATGAGAATACAGGGCTATATATGAAGAAGTTTATGGGTAAGATTGAGGACCGATCTACAGGTGCTGGTGATGTTGATCTGAATTTTCCTCAAAACTTGTATGAAATTCGTTTGGCAGACACATATTTATTGGAAGCGGAAGCCCTTATTCGAGGAAATGGTAATATCACACGTGCTCAAGCCTTATATGATGCAGTTCGGAAACGGTCCAAAGCAGCATTGAAAACGGTAAATTGGGACAATATTCTTGCCGAAAGACGCTTGGAATTAGCAGGTGAGGGACATCGTTTCTTCGATCTTGTCCGTACAAAGAAGGCTGCTGCAGCTCTTGCATTCAAAGGATTCAGCGAAAATAAAAATGAAATTTTACCCATTCCTTTGCAGGAGCTGGAAAATACACAGCTTCAGCAAAGCAAAGAATATGGAGGAACACTTTAATTAATCTATAGGCGTCAGCATTACCCTGGCGCCTTTATTTTATTATAATTATGCACATCACTAAACTATTGTTTTTTTGCCTAAGCATTTTGCTTCATTCAGATCTTTACGGTCAATCTTTCTTAAGAGTCGAAGGACAAAAAATTGTCGATTCCACAGGATCTAATGTTCTTTTGAGAGGAATGGGACTGGGAGGTTGGTTGCTTCAGGAAGGTTACATGTTTCAGGTTCCTGGTCCCGGCCAACAGTATAAAATCAAAGCGTCGATCGCTAAAGATCTCGGTGAGGAAAAAACAGAAGAGTTTTACAGAAAGTGGATACAGCTACATACGCGTAAAGCTGATATCGATAGCTTGGCAAACTGGGGCTTTAATAGTGTTCGGGTACCATTACATTTCCGATTGTTTACTCTGTCAATCCAAGAAGAACCTGTAAAAGGAAAAAACACCTGGCTGCCTGAAGGTTTTACCTTGCTGGATGAACTTGTAGAGTGGTGCAGACAGAATAATATTTACTTAATTCTGGATCTACATGCTGCTCCAGGTGGACAAGGACATGATCTCAATATTTCTGATCGTAACCCTAATTTACCTTCCTTATGGGAAAGCGTCGAAAACCAAGAGAAAACCATTGCCCTATGGGAGGAATTTGCAAAGCGTTATAAAGATGAACCCGTTATTGGAGGCTATGACATTTTAAATGAAACAAACTGGGGATTTACCGATGAAAAAGATCTTATTGGCAACCGCGAAAAGGAAAACAAACCATTACGAGATCTTTTTTATAATATCACACAAGCGATTCGTAAGCATGATAACAAGCATATCATTATTCTGGAAGGGAATGCTTTTGGAAACAATTATCAGGGTATTGATCCTACCTGGGACAACAATATGGTTCTTAGCTTTCATAAATATGGAAATTTTGCAGATATTTCCTCTATCCAAACGTTTTTAGATTTACGCGAACGTTATAACATTCCCATATGGTTGGGTGAATCAGGAGAAAATTCTAATAACTGGTATCGAAATGTCATTAAACTGATGGAGGAAAATAATATTGGATGGGCCTGGTGGCCAGCCAAGAAAATGGGTGTAAATAATCCTCAGGAAGTTCGTGTTCCTACTGATTATAACCGCCTGTTAGAATCTTGGGTAACTGGTCAGGATCATGGACTAAGCACTGAAGAAGTAACTAGGATATGGGATACAGTGCTTGAGAACTTAAAAATAGAAAATAATATTATACACTATGATGTTTTAGACGCTATGTTTAGGCAGATTTCAAGCGACGATGCCATACCTTTTAAAGACCATTTACTCAGTGATGATATGTGGGTGAATGCTGTAGATTATGATCTTGGAAGAAATGAAGTGGCCTATTCTGATCGCGATACGGCGAGTTATCATTATGTACCTGGCGTAATCACGCAGGGTAATCGCGGACGAGTTTATCGAAATGATGGCGTTGATATTCTGAAGGATTCTACCGGATATTATATCTCACATACAGAAGATGGGGAGTGGTTGCAATTTACAATCCGAAATCCTCATGCAGGAGAATATGAAATAAGAGTAGAAGGTCGTAACTTATCCGATCAGGTTGGAGAATTGGCCATAACTACGGAGAGCCAAAACCTCACAAGTATAATTAAATCCAATCCTAATTGGCTGGAAATACCTGTAGGGGTTTTAAAATTACCTGTCGGAAGGGTTCCGATTAAGGTAAAGTTCTTAAAAGCTGGTTTTGAAATCAAAACGTTACGTTTTATAAAAAAATAAATCGCTTACAGGTAAAGGGGTTGCTGTTTAGTTTCTCAACCATATACAATAAGTATGATTCATATACCTAAGCTACTTTGGCTAATAAACTTTTTTCTCAAAAAAATTCCCGACCTTAGAAAAACCAATATTGACAACCCAAATTGCTAAATATGAAACTTGAAAATTCAACCTTTATTCAATTCCGAAAGCTTAGTGTATTTGTTCTCCTTTCTGCGATTAGTTATTTACCCCTGCAGGCACAACGTTTTGGACAGCCTCCGGTTCAGAAATTAGACCCTGTTGTAGAAAAAATTGTCAAAGAGGCTAAAGAAAATTCAGAATTGGAACTATTAGCTTTCGAACTACTGGATGTAGTAGGCCCAAGATTAGTAGGTACTCCTCAAATGACAAAAGCAAACGAATGGGCATTGCAAACTTTCCAACGCTGGGGCATTCCCGCCAAAAATCAACAATTTGGTGAATGGCATGGCTGGGAACGTGGCATCTCGCATATCGATATGACTCATCCCCGTCAAAAGACCTTGGCAGGAACGCAATTAGCATGGAGTCCTACAACCAATGGCAAAGCTATAGAAGCGGAAGTAATCACATTTCCGGATTTTAAGGATTCATCAGAATTCAAGTCCTGGTTGCCGAAAGTTAAGGGCAAGTATGTGATGGTCTCCATGCCGCAGATTACAGGACGCCCCGATGCTAACTGGAAGGAATTTGCAACTCCTGAGTCTTTCGAAAAAATGAAGAAAACCAGAGATTCTATTTCTACAGCTTGGTTTGGAAGGATTAGAGCAACAGGATTGGAACCTAATTCCATCCCTTCTGTATTAGAAGATGCCGGTGCTGTTGGTATTTTAAGCAGCTATTGGTCAGGAGAGTTTGGCGCCAATAAAATCTTCGGTGCACGCTCTCATAAAGCACCTTCATTGGATATCTCCCTGGAAGATTATGGAATTTTATATCGATTAGCAGAAAAAGGTTATGCCCCGAAGATAAAAGTGGAAACCTCTTCCAAACATTTAGGAAATGTACCTTCTTTCAATACTATTGCTGAAATTAAAGGATCTGAGTTTCCCGATGAATATGTTATTCTTTCCGCTCATCTGGACTCCTGGGAGGGAGGATCCGGAGCGACTGATAATGGAACCGGAACAATTGCGATGATGGAAGTTGCCCGCGTATTGAAACAAGTGCTTCCTAATCCAAAACGTACAATCTTAATTGGATTATGGGGAAGTGAAGAGCAGGGTTTAAACGGGTCAAGATCATTTGTGCTTGATAATCCTGAGGTTATTGAAAAAACACAGGCTGTATTTAATCTGGACAATGGTACAGGCAGAGTCGCCAATATCAATGGATCTGGTTTTGTGCATGCCTATGACTTTATGGGTAGATGGCTGGAAGCTGTTCCGAATGATATTACAAAAGATATTAAAACAACATTCCCGGGTTCTCCGGGCGGCGGCGGTTCAGACCATGCTTCCTTTGTGGCAGCAGGTGTACCGGGATTTATGTTAAGTTCTCTATCGTGGGGATATTTTAACAATACCTGGCACACGAATCTGGATACCTATGATAAAATTGTATTCGACGATTTACTGTCAAATGTTATTCTTACGGCTGTACTAACCTATAAAGCTTCTGAAGAACCAAATTTGGTAGACCGCGAAAAAATGGTACTACCTAAAGGACGTGATGGAGATCCGGGAACCTGGCCAGCAATCAGACAACCTCGAAGAACCGGTGTAGGGTACTAAGGTTATTTAGGTCTTAAGGAAATCGAAAAGATTTCCCTTCCGCAAACAATTGACAAAAATAAAGCGCAGAAAACTATAAACAGTTCCCTGCGCTTTATTTTTGTTACCAAGGATCATTTCTTCAAAAGACAGATACTAATTAGTATCGTTATTTCCTTCTAAAACCATCTTTTCATTCCCTTAAAGTCTA
>JBEBRZ010000038.1:0-33446 GCA_040394615.1 Sphingobacterium mizutaii | reverse complement strand
TTTAACGCTTTCAATATCAATGTAACCTTGGTTTGTAAAATTCTATTAACCAAATTGACCGGTAATATAATTCGTGGTCATTTCATTTAGAGGATTTCCAAAGATCTGACTTGTAGGCCCTTCTTCCTTTACTTCCCCTAAATACATAAAAACTGTTTTGTCTGCAATGCGTTGGGCTTGTTGCATATTATGGGTAACTATGACGATCGTGTATTTCTCTTTTAAATGCGAAATCAACTCTTCAATTTTCAGTGTACTTACCGGATCCAGTGCCGAGCAAGGCTCATCCATTAAGATAACTTCTGGTCTCAGAGCAACAGCACGTGCTATACATAAACGCTGTTGTTGTCCACCCGAAAGTCTCGTTGCCGGCATCTTTAAATCTCCTTTAACCTCCTCCCATAAAAAAGCTTCCCGCAAAGCTTTCTCAATCACAGCCTTATCATGCGGTAAATTATTAATCTTTAAGCCATAAGCAATATTTTCATAAATACTCTTCGGAAAGGGATTTGCTTTTTGGAAAACCATCCCAATACGCTTTCTGATCTCTGTTACAGGAACAGTCTTAGAATATAGATCTAAATTCTCCAACTTTAGAGAACCTGTTATTTTGGCATCTGAAGATAAGTCGTGCATTCTATTAAAAGAACGCAACAAGGTACTTTTCCCACATCCTGAAGGCCCAATTAATGCGGTAATCTCATTTTCAGAAAATTCAACATTTACATTTTTCAATACATGCTTTGCTCCAAAACTAATGTTTAGATTTTCTGCTGATAACTTAGTTTTCATTTTTTCTATACTTATAACGAATGTAAAATGCGGTCAGATTTAAAAAGAATACAACAATAATCAAAACCAATGCGGTACCATACGCAATCGGGCGAACCTCATCAATAGATTGATGTTGTGTTGACAGCATATATAAGTGATATGGCAAAGCCATAAATTCCTGATTTATAAACCCACTAGTACCATTGATGTAAAAAGCGGCACCGGTAAATAATATTGGAGCTGTTTCTCCTGCTGCACGGGAGAGTGTTAATACCACGCCTGTCAGAATTCCTGACATCGCTGATGGGATAATAACATCTTTGATGGTTTCAAACTTGGTTGCACCAACAGCTAATGCTGCTTCCCGCACACTGTTCGGTATCCGCATCAATGCCTCCTCAGTTGTTGTAATAATATAGGGCAAGGATAAAAGACCCAAAGTCAACCCCGCAGCTATTAAAGACGTTCCAAATTGAAACGCTTGTACAAATAAAGCCAAACCAAATAATCCATAGATGATTGATGGAACCCCCGAAAGATTACGAATGGATGCTCGGATTGTTCTGGTCAACCAGGTATCATCTGCATACTCCTGAAGATAAATGGCACAGGCAACTCCAAATGGAATGGAAAATATGGCTGTAATCAATGTCAATAATACCGTTCCTATGATTGGGGTAATAATACCTCCCTCGGTCATCCCGTTACTCGGAATTGTACTTACAAATTCCCATGATAGCTGTCCTGCTCCTTTTGAGACAATTTCCCAAATCACTACAACTAGGAAGAAGCATACTAAAAGGGTGCTCAACAATAGCGTACCCCATTCAATTACGCTAGATAAGGCTCTCGTTTTACGCTGCATGATATTTTCTGAAACGGTTAATAAAATATTCCCCTAACATATTAGCCGCTAGGGTCATGATAAATAATACAGTGGCAATAGCATATAGAGCAAAGTAATGAGTCGTCTGATAAGGCACCTCTCCCATTTCTATGGCAATGGTTGCTGTCATCGTTTTTACAGAGTCAAACATACTTGTTGGTAAAATAGAGGCATTTCCTGTAGCCATTAACACGGTCATGGTTTCACCAATCGCTCTTCCTACTCCTAACATCACAGCAGCAATAATACCGGGAGCTGCAGCAGGAATAATTACTTTACGCAGGGTTTGCCATTTAGTGGCCCCGACAGCATAACTTGCTTCTTTATAAGCCTGAGGAACAGCATGAATTGCATCTTCAGCAATGGTAATTATGGTTGGTAAGGCCATGACTGCCAATAATATGGCACCGTTTAACGCATTCAGACCATTGGATAAATCTGCAAGATTTGCAAGCCCCGGGCTAACTACAACAATACCTAAGAAGCCGATAACAACAGATGGAATAGCTGCCAACATCTCAATAGTTGGTTTAAGTATATTTTTCAATTTGGGACTTGCATATTCTGAAATAAATGCCGCCGTCCCGATTCCCAACGGAATCGCAATAACCATGGCTCCAAGGGTGACCAAAGTTGTACTTAAAATCAAGGGTACCATTCCATATTTTGGGATCTTTGCGGTTGGATTCCATTCCATCCCCGTAATAAAATCCAAAGGCCGTACATCTAAGAAAAAAGAAAAGGAATTGTAAATTAACATGGCTAGAATCCCTCCTAAAAGAGCCAACACCAATAATCCTGTCGTCTTAAATACAAATTTGAAAAATACGTCCAGGGATAATCTCGTTCTATATTTCATTTTTGTGATCTTCTAATATGTAGTAACCGTGATTTTCAATTAATGATCGACCCGCAGAGCTCCGCTCAAAGTTGATAAAGGGACGTACTTTATCCCATGATTTTACCAGTATAAACTGGTATAAGGGTCTTTGGAAATAATATATTCCCTTGTTAATCGCTTCCTGATTTAAAGGAGATATGGCTTCGCCTTGCTTATTTTCTGAAATTTTCAAAATTTTAATCCCTTGTGAAACGCTAGGCTCATGACCTACATAACCTGCCCCTACGTAACCTATCCCTGTCTTATCTGCTTTTACTCCTTCTATAATCTGTGCATTCCCCGTCATCTCTTTCGCAGTATTCGTAAATTCAATTTTCAACTTTTTCTTTACAAAGGAGTGTGTACCTGAGCTACTCTGTCTACCATAAATATTAATGGGGTATGAGGCTGTACTAAGCTCAGACCAATTTTTTATACTCCCGTCCAGTATCTTTGCTAAAGTTTCCACATCGATCTCATCAACCGGTAAATCTTTATGAACAATAAATGCAGTAGCATCTTCAGCAAATACCACTGTCTTAATATCTATGTTCTTATCCTTAAATTGCTGGACTTCTGTTTCGGAAAGTGGTCTTGAAGAATTCGCAATATCTGCTTGCCCATTCATCAAAGAAGTAATCCCTAATCCTGATCCCCCACCTGAAATAGCTATGCTAAAAGTTGGATCAAGTTTAGTAAATTGCTCAGCTAAATTCACTGCTAGATTGACTTCAGTATCTGAGCCTTTCATCTTTATTGAGCTTTCGTTGTTCCCACAGGAATAGAAAAAGGTTATCCCTAATAAACCCAATAATGGAAAAATGCGGACTATTCGTTTTCTCATCCCCACAAAAATGAAGATTAAGAATTAACAAATTGTTAAGTTAGCATTAACGAATCTACATATTTAGGTTTTTATGTAAAGCAATTGTAATAAATACATTAACAACATGTTACTACATTATTGCTAAGGCTATTATTTAATCCGACAAATATTTTTATTTTCATATTCTTCTTTATTGTAAACCAATTAAATTTCTCTTTCATCATCTAGGTTTAAATAAAATACTTTATTTTGCAACACACATTCATGATATGGCCGAACCGCCAATAACCATGAAAGTTCTTATAAACACGAATACTTAACTTTCAGAAAAAACTAACCAAATAGATGAGTCACGGAAAATTAAGACAGGAAAAAAACTGTTTAAATTGCGATCATATTGTTGAAGAAAGATTTTGTCCGCACTGTGGACAAGAAAATACAGAAATAAGACAACCCTTTTATTACCTATTCACCCATTTTTTTGAAGATTTTACGCACTACGATGGTCAATTTTGGAAAACCATGCGTTATTTAGTCTTCGCCCCGGGAAGATTAACTAAAATTTACCTCCTTGGAAAAAGACAATCATACGTTCCTCCTGTTAAGCTTTATATTTTCATTTCATTTGTTACCTTCTTTATTGCCTCATTTGTAGGACTAAATATCAATAATAAAAAATCCCATGGAGAAGACTCTCTACGTGTAGCTCCAATAGAATTAGATAGTGCTACCAGAAAAATCGCACTGGATGCTGCTCTTAGTGATCCGTTATTAACTTCGGAAGATTCACTAAATATTCGAAAAGCATTGGGAGATCTGCCTGTTTATGACGGAATTAAAGCAGATAATATAGGGAAAATGGGAGATATAAGTTTGAAAGATGCTAATATTGGGGATACTTATTCCTTAGCAGAATATGACTCATTAATAAATAAAAACCATTCATTTATAAGGAAACTATTAAGACCCTTTGTGAAGAAGTTTTTCGAATTTAAGGAACAAGAGCTCACATTCTCTGAGATTGCACAAAACTTTTTAATTGTATTTATGCATACATTGCCAAAAGCTTTGTTCTTTTATCTCCCGTTTTTTGCTTTTATCCTTTGGGTATTTCACGATAAAAAGAAATGGTGGTATTTTGATCATGGTGTATTTACCCTCCATTATTTTTCATTTCTGTTATTAATTGTACTTTTCTTCTTAATACTCAACTTAATTGAACCAATGTTGAATTCCTATTCCTGGTTTAATTATCTCAGTACCTGGCTCTACGCAATTGCTATTATTTATGCTTCCATATATTTCTTTATTGCTCATAGACGATACTATGGTACCAGAAAAAGAAAAAGCATTCTAATTGGGATTACAGTATTTTTTATCAACACATTTGCATTCTCAATTTTACTCTTGATGCTTGCATTAATGAGTTTATTATTGATTCATTAGTTTTTAGAAATTGATTTAAAAGAATCTTGAACGTTAAGATTCTTTTAAATCAATTGTAATGATATGTTCATACTTCTTTAAAATGTAACATGTAGAGCATTACCATGCTATCCTCCCCACATATTCACTATTCGTAACTCTATTACTCACATCTATAGAAAAAAAAGCGATATAAACATGATAGAAATAGACTTCTCCCGACTTCTTATGCAGAATCGCCTGCTTACCCATCTGAATACTATTTCCATATAAAACAAAATTCAAATCACTTTTTTCGATATCTTCAGGATAGATCATTAATACACATCTAAATAATTCTGAATTCTCTTTTCCCAAAAATCCCGAATCTGTCTGCCATTCTACATGAATGGTTTCTGTTTCTTCATCCTGAAAAAGTTTAATATCATATATTGGATTACTAATATCCCTGCTGAAGGCAAATTCCTCCCAATTCATCTTGAAGCCTTCTTCTGTTGATATAAGAGCTGATTTAAGATTATAAGACATCGCTGAATTATATGCGGATCTATTTACAGATGAATAATCAAAGCCAATTCTCGCAACAGGCAACAACTTTGTAACATGTTGCTGCATAAACTTAAATCTTGAACGATTGGAAGCTAAACTTTCACTTACAATCTTCTTCCTATTTTTTCTGGGTAAACTTCTGGCATAATTGATCCCATATTTCTTACAAAAAACTACATTTCCAACCTTTCCTGAAAGGCTTCCATTGATTCCATTTTTACTTATTGCCATAATTTTTTCTTTTTTAATGCTATGTAAAGTTAATGAGTAAGAAAAATAATTTGATATAATTAATAATTATTTTTCTTTTAAATTAATGTTAATTGATCCGCTTTTAAGCTTATTGGATATGGGTAAAAAACGTTAAAGTATTGGGTGAGTAACGGGTGAAATACGGAGAAGTACATTTTTTTTTAAAAATAATTACTAAGATTTATCTAAGACATTCGTTTTACCCATAACGACCATTATAAACGAAATGAAATCTTCTAAAGAAGTAGCTGAATTAATCAAGAATTATATTGAAGGAACCATTAGTTCTGAGGAAAATATTCAATTAAATAATTGGATAAAGGAAGATCCCGAACATGAAGTATTCTTTAAAAAGCTTTTAACTGAAGACGAACTCTTTGAGGATGCATTTACATGGATTGACCTGAAACAACAAGAGGAAGAAACATGGCTTCAAGAACTCAAAGATGATACGATTTCCAAGATACTTGACAAACAGGTAACACAGCTCAGACCTAAAAGCAGAACCTGGTTGTATTATGCTGCAGCTCTAATTTTAACAGTAGGGTTTAGTTTTTTGTTATTTCAAAACAGACAAAATCAATTACTCGAGCGAGATGCAGACTTAGCATCAATACTTCCAGGTTCTAATAAAGCAGAGTTAGTACTTTCTAATGGAAAGAAAATCAATCTCAGGAATGACAAAAACGGAATTATAATCGATGAGACCTTAGAATATTCCGACGGAACCCCTTTGCTTTCAATTGATAAAAAAAACCTTTCTAAAATGTCGGCCACGATTCATGTTCCTAAAGGTGGAAAATACCAAATTACACTACCGGATGGCACTAAGGTTTGGTTAAATTCTATGTCAAAATTAGAATATCCTTTAGCCTTTACTAATGAAAAACGTTCGGTAAAAATCGAAGGTGAGGCCTATTTTGAGGTTGCGAAATTAACTTATAAAAATAAAAGAGTTCCTTTTGAAGTGGTCAGCAAGACACAAACAATTGAGGTAACCGGTACTCAATTTAATATTTCAGCTTATCAGGAAGACCCTGAAGCCGTGTGTACATTAGTAGAAGGATCTGTCAATATTCATACTTCCAATGGGAATATTAGTTTGGTGCCCAATCAACAGGCAATAAACAAATCTGGCAGCTTAACAAAGAAAGATGTTGATGTTAGCAGCTTTGTTGCCTGGAAGAACAATAAATTCCTTTTTTACGAAACTGAATTAAAGGATGTGATGAAAGGACTAAGCAGATGGTATGATATTCAGATAAGTTATCAAGGAAATATTCCTGACACCTATTTCTATGGAGAGATTGGAAGAGATAAAAATTTAGCTGAAGTCTTAAGAATTATGGAGAAAAGTGGTGTAAAATTCAAGCTAAGACAAATTGGAACAGAAAAAAAACTAATAGTAATACCTTAAATTAAAACAAACAAAAATGAATAAACCAAAAAAGAGCAATCCCACGTAAGGGAGCCTCAGAAATAAAAAAACCGAACAGAGGTCTCTCACACCTTTGTCCGGCAATTTTGAGGATCCAATGAAAAAGAAGTAAATAGATAATAAACCCTTAATCTTATAATCCTAATTGTACAAAAATATGATTTTTATACAACAAATTGATTATGGCAGTAGGTCTGCCATACCTAAATTAAAATACTGGGTATTGACCATGAAATTAACCTTTTTATTAACTGTATTGAGTGTCGTAAATGTATATGCCAGTAGCTTTGCTCAGCATGTAAGTTTAAAGGCGAACAACTCACCATTAATTGAAGTTATGCAATCCATTCAGAAGCAGAGTGGAATACCTTTCTTTTTGAATGGAAAAGATATCGCAAATACGAAGATCAATGCCGATCTCAAAAATGTTTCACTGGACAAGGCATTGACAACTATTTTCACGGGTAAATCTATCACCTGGGAAGTAGCTGATGGAACGATTGTTCTTCGGAAATCAGAATCGTCAAACAGCAATTTAAGTACTGCCGATAACCCTATCACAAGTAAGCAACAACGGACAATTCGCGGGCGTGTTGTAAATGATGCTGGCGAATCCATCCAGGGAGCATCTGTTTTTATTGTCGGTACCAATAATGGAACGACTACCGATTCAAACGGTAATTTCTCATTAGAAGTAAGTGGAAACAATCTGGTTCTACAGATAACTTATATCGGATATTTAAAGACAGAAGTCAGAATAGGAAATCAACAAACAATTCATGTTGTTTTAAAAGAAGATGCCGGCGATTTAGATGAGGTTGTAGTTGTTGGTTACGGAGTACAGAAGAAGAAACTGGTAACCGGTGCCACCGTTGAAGTGAAAGGTGAAGATCTTGAAAAGCTAAGTACACCAAGTATTTTAGAAGCTTTACAAAGCCAGTCACCGGGTGTACAGATTACGCAAAGTTCGGGTATGCCTGGCGAAGGATTTAAGGTAAACATCCGTGGTATAGGAACAACAGGAGATTCTAATCCGCTGTATGTAATTGACGGTATAGCTGGCGGCGATATTAATATGTTAAATCCATCGGATATTGAGCGTGTAGATGTTTTGAAAGATGCAGCATCTGCTGCCATCTATGGTGCGAGAGCGGCGAATGGTGTTGTTTTAGTTACGACAAAACAAGGAAAAGCAGGAAAAATGTCTTTACATGTTGATAATTATCTTGGTTTTCAGAATGCCTATAAATTACCCTCTCTTTTAACAGCCAAAGAATATATGACGATTCAGGACGAGCGAAGATTCAATGAAGGCGCTCTTCCCTATGATTGGGCCAATCTTATTCCAAAACAATACCAACAAATTCAGGATGGCACCTGGAATGGATCGAATTGGTTAAAAGAAATCCATAATGACAATGCAGTCTTGCAAAATACAGCCATTAATTTAATGGGTGGAAACGAGCAATCAAAATTCTCAATGGGTTATTCAATAACAAATAGAGAAGGAATAATGGGTGCCCCTGTACAACCTGATTTCCAAAGACACACAGCTAGAATCAATTCTGATCATATTTTATTAAAAAATGATGAATTCAATATCATTAAATTTGGTGAGAATATCAGTTATGGTTATAATAATCGTTCAGGAATTGGTATTGGGAATATTTATTGGAATGATGTCCATAATATGTTGGTCGGAAACCCACTTCTTCCAGTCTACAATGATGCGGGTGAATTTTACGATCAACCAAGCAAAGTAGCTGATAAGTGGGCATTAGATGGTGCTACATCAAATCCAGTAGCTGAAATGGTATACAGACGCGGACAAAATATGGCGAAAAGTCATAGCTTATTTGCAAACGCCTATTTAGAGGTTCAGCCCATTAAAGATTTAATATTTAAATCTAGTTTTGGTTATCGGATGAATGCTTCTACTTACAGACAGTATACGCCTACCTACAATCTTTCCACAACAACTATCAATGCCTATGATGCCATTAGTCAAAACCAATCAGTAGGTTATAGGTGGGTATTGGAAAATACATTAAGCTATAAACTAGAGCCTTTTACCGATCATCAGTTTGATGTTGTTATTGGACAATCTATAGAAAAAAGTGGTATTGGCGAAGATTTAAGTGTAACTACTGCAAATTCCTCATTTCCGGGACAATGGGATAAAGCATGGATAAGTAATGGACAGGGTTATGAGGGTTTTATTCCTACTGTAGGAGGTGTTCATTGGCCACAAGGAGCACTCTCTTCATTTTTTGGTCGGGCGAACTACAATTATAAAGAGACCTATATGGCTTCCGTTGTATTAAGAGCTGACGGGTCATCAAATTTTTCACGAGGAAACCGCTGGGGATATTTCCCTTCTGCCTCTGTAGGTTGGGTAATGAGCAATGAAGAGTTCCTTAAAGACAATGAACGGATCAACTTCTTGAAACTGAGAGCGAGTTGGGGTCAAAACGGTAATTCAAGCATTCCTAATTTCCAATATTTGGGAACAATTGCAACCGATAACAAGAACGGTTATTATTTCGGCAATAATATGAATACGTTATTGAGAGGGGCTTATCCGGATATCATGCCTAATCCGGATGTAACCTGGGAAACCTCCGAACAATTGAATATTGGCTTTGACGCCAGATTCTTAGCAAATCGCCTTTCTGTTGCATTTGATTGGTATAAAAAATCAACTATTGATTGGTTAGTTCGGGCACCTGTATTGGCTATTTACGGAACTGATGCTCCTTATATTAATGGCGGTGATGTTGAGAATAAAGGATTGGAACTTGGCTTAAATTGGAATGAAACCAAAGGTGATTTCCGTTATGGAATAAGTATAAATGGTGCATATAACAAAAATAAAGTCTTACGTATCGCAAATAAAGAAGGAATTATTCATGGTTCACCCGATGTTTTAAGTCAGGGAACAAAAGAGATGTACAGGGCTCAGGTAGGTTATCCGATTGGTTACTTCTATGGTTACAAAACAGATGGTATTTTCCAAAATCAGGAACAAATTGATTCATGGAGAGCTGCAGGCTTAGGTGTATTACCTACTGCGCAGCCTGGAGATGTGGCATTTGTTGACACTAATAAGGACGGTGCTATCACTGATGATGATAAAGTGATGATCGGTGATCCAAATCCTGATTTTAACGGTGGCCTCAATCTATCTTTTGGTTACAAGGGTTTAGATTTGAACGTAACTGCAATCGGATCTTTCGGGCATCAAATTGCTAAATCTTATCGTTCATTTGCCGATAGCCCTCTTCAAAATTACACCACCGAAATCTTTGATAGATGGCATGGAGAAGGTACATCTAATACATTACCAAGGTTGACTAATGGAAGCCATACAAATAATCAAAACATATCTGACATCTATATTGAGGATGGGGATTTTGTTAAAATCCAGAATATCACTTTGGGTTATGATTTCACAAAAGTTTGGAAGAAATCTCCGTTAAGCCAGATCAGAGTATATGCTACAGTTCAGAATTTATTCACATTCACTAACTACAGTGGTATGGATCCTGAAATTGGGTATGGGTATGATGAATCTTGGGTTTCCGGTATAGATTTAGGTTTCTATCCTCAGCCTAGAACTGTGATGTTTGGTTTAAACCTTAAATTTTAATTGACGACATGAAAAAGACTATATTAATATTGCTGGCTACTGCTTTACTAACTTCCTGTGAGAAGTTTTTAGACACGGAAAGCTTTGATAAAAAGAATACAGGCAATTTTCCTGTGACGGTTGCGGATGCTAATTCCATGCTTACAGGAATATATTCGAGCATGAATATTGCAATCACAAATGTTCAGAATTCCCACTTCTATATGGCAGAACTTGCTTCTGATGATCGTTTTGGAGGTGGTGGTGAAAATGATCGTGACATGCAAGGCCTGGATCATTTGATGAATACCCAACCCGATCGCTTTCTAACTTTTTGGGAAGCCAGATATAAAGGGATTTACAGAGCCAACACTGCATTAGAAACGTTAGATCAGGTTACAGGTTGGGCTAATGACGCAGAGAAGAATCAGGTATTAGGTGAGGTTCACTTTTTAAGAGCATTGTATTATTTTGAGTTGTCTCAAATGTTTGGAGAGGTGCCTTTGGTGACTAGCTCTACAGTAACTAACATTCCACAAACACCTGCAGCTGAAACCTATGCATTAATAGCAGAAGATTTGAAAACAGCTATTGAATTGATGCCATCAAGTCCTTATACGAGCATCGCATCTGGTCATGCTACAAAGTGGGCAGCCCAGGCTTTAATGGCTCGCGTATTTTTGTTCTATACCGGTTATTATCAAAAAGCTGACTTACCTTTAACTTCAGGAGGATCAGTTACTAAAGCTCAGGTAATTCAAGGGCTGGAGGATTGTATCGCAAACAGCGGTCACGATCTGGTGAACGATTTCAGAAATCTTTGGCCATATTCTAATGAATATACTAAGAAAGATTACAAATATGCCCAAGATAACAACTTGAGTTATGCTGGTGAAGGAAACAAGGAAACCGTTTTTGCTGTAAAATTTGGTACGCTAGTGGATTGGGGTGATGAATATATGTTAGGTTATTCTAATCAATTGCTTTTACACTCATCCTTACGTTCAAATAATGGACTAGCCGAAACATTTCCCTTTGGTCAAGGTTGGGGAGCTGGTCCTGTGAACACGTCTTTATGGAACGAATGGAGACAAGCTGAACCTACAGATATTCGGAGAACCGGTTCTATAATCAATGTGACTACAGATTTAGAAAACTACATATACGGTGCCGACAGTCAAATGGAGGAAACAGGATTTTGGCAGAAGAAATACATTGCTGTAACAGCATACGATGGAGAAACCTTAATTCCGTCTTATGCTATATTAGCTAATGGAGCTCCAGCAGATTATCAAAGAGCACATACACAGGATTTAGTTTTAATTCGCTTTGCTGATGTATTATTAATGCACGCCGAACTAAGTGAAACAGCAACCAATTTGAACCGTGTTCGAGCCAGGGCGAAATTAGGCACTGTAGCCTATTCATTGGCAGCACTGAAAAAAGAAAGACGTTGGGAATTAGCTTTCGAGGGTTTACGTTATTTTGATTTAATGAGATGGCAAGATGCTTCTACCGCATTGGCAAAACAGGAAGGTGTTGCTATTAAAAATAAAGGTCTTGATACGCAAATGAAAGCTTTTGGAGGTGGTTATAAAGCAAGATTTGATGCGACAGGAGGCTTCTGGCCTATTCCTACATCACAAATTGCATTATCCGACAATGTACTTACACAAAACAAAGGATGGGGAGATTCAAGCAATGAATATCCTGGATGGTAATCTATAATCTAATTGAAATGAGAAATTTATTAAAAACATTCATATATGTAGTCTCACTCTTCCTGGTTACTGGTTGTGAGCCTTTGGAAGATCGAATGGAGCTAGGGTCTGCAATTGATGCAAACCAACTAGACATTACTGCGACACCAATTGTAGTCAACGGAAAAAACAGTAATAAGGTAATTTTAAATAATAATAGTCCGGTGCTTTCAAAATGGAATTATGGATCAGGGACAAGCCTTAAGAAAACAGATACTGTTTTGATTGTTGCTGTAGGTGAACGGAAAATTAATTTTACAGGTTTAAACCCGGATGGAACTCAAATAACCAAATCATTAAACATAACGGTAGATGAATTAACTTTTGAAGTGCCATTAGAATGGGGATTCTTTACCGGCGGAACAGAAAGAACATGGGTTTGGGATACGACAAAACCTTCTGTATGGGGTAATGGCGGCTATATGGGGAACGATGGTCCGACATGGTGGACCGTACAAGAAGCTGATATAAATGGCCAAGCTCCTGGAGAGGGTACCGGCGCAAAAATGATTTTTACGTTGGATGATGCTGTTCTGACCAAGATCAAGTCAAATGGAGAAACGGAAACCGGGACGTTTGCATTTAATATGGAAAAGCAAACTATTCTTGAGGATGGAACCGTATGGGCAAAAGGTAAATTGACTACAACAGGTCTTACTGTTTTATGTGGGATATCGCCAAATGAAGGCAATGCTCCTGTTCATGAATATGATATACTAATCATTAATAATGAGGAGATGGTCTTAAGTTATGCTGAACCCGGTGCAGGTGCCTGGGGTACAGCTTGGTTCTGGAATTTTAAAGCTTTAGATTAATAACTATATTCTAAAAATAAAATAAGGCGCTTCTTTGTAAGCGCCTTATTTTTTATCTGCTGAAATTTAAGCAAGAAAGCTTTTTTATTTGTTAAATTAACATTAATTTTATACTGAACCATTTAGCATGGCCTATCTCGCGATAACATGAATAATTTTGACAAGGAAGTCATTGATCTACAAAAAGGTGATGAATCAGCTATTCGTTTTTTCATGGATCAATACAGCCATGCCTTACATTTTCATGCTTACAAAATAATAAAAGATAAAAATATTGCTCGTGAGATTGTTTCAGAAGCTTTTGTGAAATTATGGGAGAAACGTGAAAATTTCCATGCCGTGGAAAGTATTAAGTCATTTCTCTATTTAGTCACTCGAAATGATTGCCTGGATCATTTAAAACTCAGCCGTAATAAATTCCAGCATAATGATGAGTATTTAAATCAATTGGAGTCAAAAGAAGATAATATTCTGAACAAAATTATCTATACCGAATTAATTGAATTGATTGTAAAAGAAGTAGAGAAACTACCGAAACAACAGGGAAAAATCTTTCAATTGTCTGTATTAGAAGGCAAAAAAACAGAAGAAATTTGCGAAGAATTAGGCACTACAGCAAGTAATGTCTACTTCTCAAGATCAAAGGCAATTTCTACACTTAAGAAAGTTTTTAAACATAAAGACATTTCCTATTATCAACTCTCTTCCATTTTAATATTATTGGGAATATATTGATAATAGGTATTCCGATGATTTCAACTATTGTGTATTATTTTACGGTCTCTTTCCCTTCTTTCTTCCATGCTACCATACTACCCGCATAATTATAAACATTATTGAAGCCTTCTTTCTCTAAATATGAGGCTGCAACGCTTGCCCGATCGCCGGATTGACATTGGATAATAATTTTTTTATCCTCGGGGATTAAAGGTAAAGTTTTTCGTAAAGCACCTATAAAATAATGTTCAGCTCCTGGAATGTGCTCAGCATTAAATTCTGAATTCGCTCTAACATCTAACAAAACAGTATTGGACTGATCTTTCCATTTGGCTACCGTATCGGTATCTACAATTTTAGATTCTATTAATTCGGCACCCTCCAAGTCTGTTACAAAGCCTTTAATATTATCTAATCCAATTCGCATTAATTTGCGTGTAATTTCTTCTTGATTTCCGTCCTCGGCAATGATTACAAGGTTTTCATCATAACCTATCATCCACCCTGCCCAGTTAGCTAAGGAGTTGTTGTTCTGAATATTGATGGAATTTTTTAAGTGACCTTTTGCGAATTGAGTTTTATTTCGGGTATCAATTAATGTTATTTCCTTAAAACGATCGACGTCTTTTAAAACTAATGAAGGATGTTCAGGAACATCGATTAATAAAGGTCTGTCGACTTTGTTTAATTTTTTCATCTGGGCAAAATATGTTGGAGCTTCAGGTTGATCGCTCAACAAATAATTCTTAAATCCTTCGAAATCATCAGCAAACTGGAAAGCCCAATTTCTCAATTTTTCATATCCCACCGTGCTACTAGGCACAGAACCTAATGACTTACCACATGCCGAACCGGCACCATGTCCTGGCCAAACTTGCACGAAATCAGGTAATGCCTCAAATTTTTTCAAAGATTCAAACATCTGCGCAGCACCAACATCTTTCGTACCTATTAAGCCCGCTGCTTCTTCCAATAGATCCGGTCTACCTATATCACCAACGAAAACAAAATCACCGGTAAATATCATCACCGGTTCTTCTGAAGCCGGATGATCTGTTAATAGAAAACTAATACTTTCCGGTGTATGTCCAGGCGTATGGATAACCTTCAGGCTTAAATTTCCGATATGAATAACATCTCCTTCTTTTAGGCCGTGATGTGGGAATTCGTATTGCCAATTAGCACCACCCTCATCCGATAAATATAACTTTGCTCCTGTACTTTCGGCCAATTCTCTGGAACCTGAAAGAAAATCAGCATGAATATGTGTTTCTGCTATGTGCGTAATGTTCATTTTATTCTGTCTTGCAATCTCCAAATAGGTGTCAATATCCCTTTTTGGATCAATTACAATCGCTACATTTTGAGCTTGACAGCCAATAAAATAACTGGCTTGCGCTAAAGTCTTATCATAAATTTGTTGAAAAAACATTATCTTCCTTTATGTTTAATTGTCAATTTGAACAGGCTTAATATAATAAAGCTATCTCAGTAAACAACATTTTCGATTATTTTTTTCTAGAAGACCTTTTTTCAAAGGCAGGATCGCGAATCAATAATTTTATATTGTTATTGAGGATTGCTCCCCAAGCTATTTGGTCTAGCATTCTGCATTCTTAATGTGGCAATCTGTCCTTTAGTAAACCATATAAATACGTACCGATAATAGCAAAGAATGCAACAATAAGCATTGAATAAAGCCCTGTTCCTATAAGTACGAATATCGGTCCCGGACATGCACCTACTAGTGCCCACCCCAAGCCAAATAAAATACCACCAATCAGATATCTTGCGATGGATTTATTTTTTGCCCGGATATTGATCTCCTGTCCGTCTATATCTTTAGCCTTTTTATATTTTAAATATTGAACTACAGGAACTCCGATTAATAAGGCAGTTCCCATGAATCCATACATATGGATGGATTGAAAATTAAACATTTCGTAGATACGGAACCAAGAAGCAGCTTCTGCCTTATACATAGCAATTCCAAATACGACCCCTAATAATAAATAGATTAACTTTCTCATTACTAAAAAATAAAAGGAAATAAAACATGGACCATCAACAGACCTCCGATAAAAAAACCAATCACGGCGACCAAAGAGGGCCATTGCAAATCACTAAGACCAGAAATTGCATGACCTGAAGTACAGCCACCTGCATAACGTGTACCGAAGCCAATTAATAATCCTCCAATAGCTAAGAGAATGATATTTTTGATATTTAATTCTTTAAATAACTCAGGAGGCGAATAGGCTTCTCCTGCGCTATTAAATCCTAATTCCTTTAATTGCGAAATGGTTTGTTCTGATATTTCGGGGACTTGATTTACGGACAAAAAATGAGCTGAGATAAAGCCTCCGATTACCGCTCCTATTAAAAAGAGTAAATTCCATTGTTGCTTTCTCCAATCAAAGTCAAAGAAACTGCAGGACTTCCCTGCCCCCAATATTGAACAAATATTTCTAAAATTAGAAGAAAAACCAAAGCTTCTTCCCATCAGTATTAAGGAAATCATTACAAATGAAACAATAGCTCCTCCAAGATACCAAGGCCAAGGCCCCATAATTACTTCCATAACATTCATTTTTATTTATCAAATGTACAACGCCAGTCATCAAGTTGCGAAAATTTGTTACATACATTTATCAGTTTTCAATCATTTTGAAAAATTCACCGACCAATAAGATGGAATTACCGAAAAAATTCAACATTTGACCTATTTATACGTTCCAAATAATGAAGCATCTCCTATCTTTGAGTAACAAATTAAGGAGTGCAATAAATTGTTAATCAAATAAAAACGAACAACATGTCAATTAAAGAAACATTCTCCGTAACCGGAGAGAACTTATTAAAAAGAATTAAAGAATTAATTGCTGAAGGCAATGTAACTAAAATCAGTATTTCTGATAAAAACGGAAAAGATATTATGAGTTTTCCTGTTACACTAGGCGTTATCGGAGTTGTTTTAGCGCCCATTTTTGCAGCAGTAGGTGCACTTGCAGCCTTATTAACAGAATGTAAGATCACTGTGGAACGTACAGACAAGTCTGAAGTAAAACCTGAAGAAGAAGCATCAGTAACTGAAGAAAACCAACAGGGTACTGATATTGAAGTACACTAATTAAGATTAGATTTTTTACTAAAATAAAGAGCGACCGTTGGATATTCCGACGGTCGCTCTGATTATGAAATATTTCAACTCAAAATAGCATCTTTAACTTCGACTTTAGTCCAATATTTTTGATATTTTTCAATCGCAGCTAAATGTATAGGGTGCGTTTCATAGGTATTAATTCCATCCATCGTATCAAATGTGACCAATAGATAATAAGAAAATGAATTATCCACTACAGGTCTGGGATGAGTCGGGGCAGGTTTACCAAATTTTAGGGCTCTAGGACCTTCGGCTTTTTTCAATTCTTCAAAGAAATTTAAAAAATCCTTTTCCTCCTCTTCCGTAATTCCTTCCTTTAACCAGAAAAACACGTTGTGGACAATTAATCCTGTTGTTAAATCCGAAGACGAATCGTCAGGTTGAGAAGAAGACTGTTTATTAGATTCAGATGCACAAGAATTTAATAATGTGGCCGAGCCGGCTCCTACTAAAATAGTTGTAATAAAATTTTTTCTTTTCATATTTAAACTTTAGATAGATATAGGTGTTTAAATATACCTATTATATATATGATACCTAGAACATTAGCTGAAATATTACAAAATAAAAGATAATTTAAAATTATCCGTCATTACACAAGAAAGAATTATACCGATAGAGGTTAAAAAATTAAACATAAATTAACCCAAATTACATAATGACTAAATGAAAACACTCAATATAAACAAATTGATTATTAATACAATGAACGGCACACTAGTTGCTTCTTTGATAGAATTGATAAGGAAAGAAACCTGCCTGAATTTCCCTATCAAACTATATCTTTGCAAGAAATTAGGCCACAATTAAATTGCTTTATTAATAAACAAATGTGGCGCAGAGGTGTTAATAAGTGAAACAATAATAATTTTAAAAGGACATATATTAGGTTTTGAATAGATTTGGTCGAATTGTATTAAAAACTATTTTGTGGATCATTGGCTCCATAATAGCATTACTCTTATTACTTATATTTCTGATACGGCTTCCATCTGTACAAAACTATGTAGTTGGAAAAGTAACGAATTACCTAGAAAATAAACTGGGAACTCAAGTAGATATAGGTCATATCTACATTAATTTCCCGAAAAAGCTGGAATTGAATGATGTGTTTTTTGCTGATCAATCAAAAGATACATTAATTGCTGGTGAGTCTTTAATGGTGGACATTAATATGTTTAAATTATTAAGTAACACCGTTGAAATTAATGAATTAGAATTAAAAGGTATAACAGCAAAAATTAACAGAAAATTACCAGACAGTAGTTTTAATTTTGATTACATCGTAGCAGCCTTTGCCTCAGAAGAAGAAAGCCAACCAACCGCTGATAGCACCTCTGCTTTAACTTTTGATATTGATAAAGTCAATTTCGAAAGAATCAAATTTGTCTATAAAGATGATGTTATAGGTACTTCTGCTGATATACTCCTTAATAAATTTAATACGAGGTTATCCAAATTCGATTTAACCAAAAATATGGCTTTTGGGATGCCAAACATCAAAATTGATGGCTTGACAGCTGATGTAAAGCAATGGGCGGTTATTACGGAAAAAGATTCTCTCCAGGCATCAGATTTTGGAATCAATGACGCTTCCGTAGAAGCATCAACCTTGCTGCCGGATATTGAGATAAAAAATTTAGATCTGAAAAACATCTTTATCAGATATGATGATAAAGCAGTAAACATGTCTACTAAATTTGATATAAAAAATTTAGCTGCAAATGTAGAAGAAATAGATCTTAATCAAGAAATTATAAAGCTTAAGGAAGTTATACTCGACCAATCTGACTCTGAAGTATTATTGGGCAAAACCACTGTAGAACATACTTTTGACGATAAAGTGGACACCACAGCTACACCTGCTAACTGGAAGGTCTCTGTGGACAAGATAGTAATTGATAAGACTAATTTTTGGTTTAAAGATGATAATCAAGCCAGAACCAAAGGATTAGATTACTTCAATTTAAAATTGAGCGACCTGGCCGGAGCAATGGATAATATATATTATTCTACTGATTCTATTTCCGGTAATCTTAAGGCCTTAACCGTTAAGGACCACTCAGGATTTATTCTAAAAAAATTAAAAGGAGATTTTGTTTACACCAATACCGGAGCAACTGTAAAAGATTTCATTATTGAAACCCCAAATACGTTAATACAAGATGAATTAACAGTCTCCTACCCTTCTTTAGATGCTGTTTCTAATAATCCAGCCTCGATGACGATTAATGCCAACATTAAGAAGAGTCATATAGACATGAAGGACATCCGTTATTTAGTTCCGGATCTTGAGAAAGAGGATGTTATGAAGCCTTTAATGGATAAGAAATTTTACATTGATGGTCGGGTCATAGGCAAGCTAAATGATCTTCGTATTCCAAGATTTGAATTCAAAACATTAGATAATACTCATATCATTGCAACCGCTCAAATTAAAGGCTTGCCAGATACAGATAAGTTATATATTGATTTAGACCTTAAAAAGATGGTGACGGGACGCAATGACTTAAATAAGTTAATTGCACCATCATTGCTTCCGGACAGTATACAATTACCACGTAACATCAGTCTGAATGGTACCTTCAAAGGTGGAATGACAGGCTTTGATACGGATATGAAATTAATTACCGAGCAAGGGAATGCATCAGTAAATGGTAAACTGAATATGGGTCGAGACACCACCTATAACGCTTTTGTATCGATTGATAATTTCAATTTAGGAGAGTTTCTAAAGCAAGATTCTGTACTAGGTTACATCTCAGCTCAGGCGCAGGTTAACGGTACGGGGCTTAACCCTAAGACCATGGAGGCCGATGTTCTTGGAACATTGAATCAATTTGATGCGATGGGATATAGTTACAAGGATATCAATTTTGACCTTACTGCCCGTTCTGGAGATATTTCAGGAACAATAAATAGTCCCGATCCAAATATAGATTTAGATGCTACGATCCAGGCAGATATGCAGGGAGAGTTTCCGAAGTTGTACGCAGAAATGATGATTGACAGCATCAATTTTAAAAATTTAAAATTGATGGATCAAGATATTAAATACCATGGTAAAATCATTGCTGATTTTGAAACACTTGATCTTGATAACCTGAATGGATCCTTATATGTAACGAACTCATCAATAGCTTATGAGAAAGATTTATATGCTTTAGATACTATTTCTTTGACTGCTCAATCCGATACATCAAGGAATATTTTGATGTTAAGTTCAGAATTTCTGAATGCGCATCTAACGGGTAAATATAAACTTACAGAATTAGGTTCTTCTATTTCGGATATTATTCAAACATACTATAATCCTGCAGGCATAGAAAATAAATACGAATATTCACCTCAGCAATTTGAGTTTTCAGCCAGAGTAAATCATTCCAGAATCATTAAGGAGTTTTTACCGGAGTTAGAAGAAATGCAGGATATCACACTCGATGGTACATTTAATAGTGCTGAACATACTTTAATGGCAAAATTATTAGCTCCGAAAGTGACCTATGCAGGGACTGAAATTGAAGATGTAGGTGTTGATATTATTACCGCAGATAGTACTTTATATTACAATGCTTTAATAGGACATATATTAGTAAGTAATATCGAGCTCCGAAATACAGTTTTAAGTGGGAATGTGGTAGATAATAATGTTGATTTCGGATTATGGATAAAAGACAAAGAGGATAAGGAACAATATCATTTGGGAGCAACAATGATGGTAGCTAACAATAGTTATAACATTTCTCTCAAGGAAGATGGTTTGATGCTTAATTATGATGCTTGGGATATTCAACCTAACAACCTACTTAGTTTTGGGGAAAATGGGGTGCGTGCTTCTGATTTTATCCTTTCAAGGGAAGGACAGGAACTTAAAATTCAATCCCAGGATTCTACTTATAATGCTCCTATTGATTTAAGTTTTAACAACTTCAGAATTGAGACGATAACAGAGATGCTTCAATCTGAAACTTTAAAACTCGGTGGTGGTATTAATGGAAATGCAACAGTTTCCAGATTTGAATCTTCACCGGTATTTGTTTCTGATTTAACAATTGACAAATTTTTCTTCGGTCAGGATACGATTGGTAATGTTGCTTTAAAGGTTAATAACATTAAAGAGAATACTTATTCTGCAGATGTAAGGATTACAGAAAATGGAAATGATGTGCATTTGACAGGTGATATAATATCACCTCCTGAAGGCGAAATGCAAATCGATGCAACCTTAAACTTAAACCCGATGCGGATGCATACTATTCAAGCATTTAGCTTAAATAATCTACGCGACGCTGAAGGAGATTTAGCAGGAACATTAAAGATTACCGGAACTACTACGGCTCCGAGGATAAATGGCGAACTGACCTTTCATAATGCGATTATTAATGCTTCTATGTTGAATTCAAAAATGAAGGCAGATAATCAAAAGATATATTTTAATGATCAAGGCATTTCTTTCCGTCAATTTAATTTAATAGACTCAAAGAATAATGTTGCTAAATTAAACGGTACTATTAAAACCAGCACCTATACAGACTTTGATTTTAACCTGAACTTAACAACAGATAATTTCGAAGTTATGAATTCGACCAGAGAGGATAATGATCTGTTCTTTGGAAAAATGTATGTAACCTCGAATCTTCGCATTACAGGTGATTTAGATAAGCCTAAAATTGACGGAACAGTAAAGGCAAACGATAACACCGATTTTAATTTCATTGTTCCGAATGATGATCCTGGTGTAGCCCAACGTGATGGAGTGGTAAAATTCGTTGATCGTAGTGACACGGCAAGAGCGAATGTATTTGCACAGTTAGATTCCATGACGACTGTTTCTAGCAAACTTTCCGGCTATGACATTGCCTTAAATTTAAGTACCGATCCGGATGCTAAATTCAAAGTAATTCTGGATGAAGGAACTCAAGATGCTTTAAATATTCAGGGGATTGCTGAAATCAATACGAGTATTGATGCAAATGATAAAATTACGATGTCCGGGACTTTTACGGTAGAAAAAGGAGATTACACCTTCTCTTTTGGTCCTATCTCAAAGGACTTCCAATTTCAGAAAGGAAGCACAATCACCTGGAATGGAGATCCATTAGATGCAAGAATGGACATTACAGCTATATATACAGGGAAATTTGCAACTTTAGAACTTGTACAAAATCAAATATCTTCTGAAAGTCAAAACCTATATAAACAAAGAATTCCTTTTAATGTACTCTTGAAACTTACGGGTGAATTATTTAAGCCTGAGATCAACTTTGATGTAGATTTGGATGAAAAGAATGCCATTGTTTCACAGGATGTTGTGAACAAAGTGAATATTGCTTTATCAAACATCCGCGAAGATCCGGCAGAGTTAAACAAACAGGTATTCTCATTAATTGCTTTGGGTAGATTTATGTCGAATAATCCATTTGAAAGTTTATCAGGCGGAGGTACTGAAGCGATGGTAAGAAGTACAGTCAGTTCGTTCTTAACTGGACAATTAAATAATTTGGCATCTGATCTGATTAAAGGGGTTGAGCTTGATTTTAACTTAAATTCAGAAGAAGATTATTTGACAGGGAATGCAGAAACAAGAACGGATTTGAATGTAGGTATATCTAAAATGCTTTTTGATGACCGTTTAAAAATTACCATTGGATCGAATTTCGAGGTTGAAGGAAATACAAGACCTGGAGAAAAAGCTTCTAATATTGCAGGTGATATTTCTTTGGATTATCAATTATCAAAAGATGGTCGTTATTTTGCTCGAGTTTATCGTAAAAATCAATATCAGGCAACTTTACAGGGACAATTTGTTGAGACCGGCATTGGTTTTATTATCAATATGAGTTACAATAGATTCAAAGAACTTTTCATGAACTCCAAGACACTTCAAGATTTTTATAATACAGAGAGCCGTGGATTTAGAAGAAGATTTGATGTGGAGCGTATGGAAACAGACTCTGTATACAGAGATTCTGTCCGTTTAGTCATTCGAGACAGTTTGATGCAACACAGTCCGGAGTACAGAAAACGTATTGAGGAACAGGAATTACAGGAAAATCAACAAAAATTGGATAATTTGAAGGATAGCACTAATCTTCCAAAAGACACCACGAATAGAGATACATCAAAGAATTTGATTGAACCGAAAAAGAGCGCCATTAAGAATGAAGAAGAGGAAGGGGGTAATAATGAAAATTAAGCATGTATTAACCTACTCCATAGGATTATTACTGATAGCGAGTTGTAATCCCACAAAATATATTGCTGATAACGAGAAGCTGTATAAAGAAGGTGATGTTATTATTCATAATGACACGATACCCAAGGAGCGCAAAGAAGGGTTTGAGAGTTTCCTAGAAGAGGCATTGATGCCAAAACCTAATAGTAAATTTTTAGGAATGTATTTTAAATTAGGTTTATGGAATATGGGTGGCGGCCCTGATACCTCGACCAATTTCATCAAAAGATTTCTAAAAAAACAAGGTCAGGAACCTGTATTACTCAGTGATGTTAATCGTGAATACAATGAGAATCTCCTGCGTAATAAGATGGAAAATTTAGGATTCTTTAATGCGAGAGTTACTTCAGATACGCTAATTGATGGAAAAATGGCTACCGTTCAGTATGATGCATTTCCTGGGAAAATTTATCGAATAAATGATGTTAAATTTGAGTTGGATAGTACGACTCAACTTGGTAAAGCTATCCTAGGAACACAGCATGAGAGCCTGCTTCAAAAAGGCAAGAATTATAATTTAGATGTTATATTAAACGAGCGGGATCGTATTGACAATAAGTTAAAAGATCAAGGTTATTATTTTTTCAGTCCCGATAACCTTTTGGTCGAAGTAGACAGTACCATCGGTGAAAACAAGGTCAATATGTATATGACTGTAAAGCCTGAAACGCCAAAAATAGCGAAAGAACCGCAGCACATAGGTAATATTTATATTTTCACGGATTACCATGAAACTGCGTCTAGCCGAAGAAGGATTCCACGAGGGATAGAAAAATATGATTATAAATATTATATTATTGATCCAGAGAATAAATACCGTAAGAAGGTATTAGCGAATCACTTTTTTATCTACCCCGAAACGATGTACAGTCGTTCCATGCATAATTTAACCATTAACCACTTGGTTAATTTGAACACCTTTAAATTTGTTAAAAACGAATTTGTAGAGAGTCCAGATTCGGCAAATCACCTTGATGTTTATTATTATTTAACACCAATGGAGAAAAAATCAATTAGATTGGAGTTAATCGGTAAAACAGCTGCAGTATATAATGGTACAGAGGTCAATGCAAACTGGACACTAAAGAATGCATTCAAAGGATTTGAAACACTTACCCTCTCTGTTTTTGGTGGTTATGAAACACAAACAGGTGGTAATGTGAATTTGAATTCCAGTTATATCCGCTATGGAACAGAAGTTGGCATCTCCTGGCCAAGGCTTTTATCTCCTTACAAATGGACGCCTGCAAGGCAATACATTCCAAGAACGTTTTTAAAGGCTGGTTATGAATTCCTAAATAGAAGAACCGCCTATACGTTGAATTCAATGACATTGAATTATGGATATGCCTGGAAAGAAAACAGTCAAAAGGATCATAATTTAACCGTCGCAGAAATTATATATGTTCAACCACGTGGAATTTCTGATGAATATAGAGCACAAATGGACACAGTCCCTACATTAGCCCATATTGTTGATCCTCAATTCTCCTTTGGCCCAAATTATACCTATACGTATACCAATACCATGGAGGATAAAAAGCACACTTTCTATGCTAAAGCTGGATTAAATACCTCCGGAAATATTTTGGGACTAATTCAGGGTGCAGATTATAATGCCGGAAAAATAAAAGAACTATTTGGCACACCTTATTCTCAATTTATCAAGGCAGAAGCCGATTTTAGACATTATCTAAAAATTTCGAACTCTTCTACATTAGCATCAAGAATCATGATTGGAACGAGTTATTCATACGGTAACTCAAGATCCTTGCCTTATTTAAAACAATATTACACAGGCGGACCAAACGGATTAAGAGCATTTAGAGCACGCGCAGTAGGACCAGGATCTTCCCTACCAGAAAATATTGGTGAAGACAACTTTTTCGCAGATCAAACAGGTGATTATAAATTGGAATTGAATACTGAATATCGTGCAAAAATCGCCGGTATGCTACATTGGGCAGCATTTATAGATGCGGGAAATGTATGGCTGCAAAATACGGATGTAAACAAACCAGGTGGTAAGTTTTCTAAGGATTTTCTAAGTGAGCTGGCTGTGGGCGGTGGAGTTGGTCTACGATTGGATTTAGATTTTTTAATAATACGTACTGATTTTGCTATTCCTTTCCGAGTACCTTATCGTCCTACAGATGATCGATGGGTATTTAAATACATTGATATCAGAAATAAAGAATGGCGAAGGGAGAATCTCGTATTCAATTTGGCTATTGGCTATCCCTTCTAATATAAAGAGCAACAAATTTCATGTTGCTCTTTTATTTTAAAATGTAGTGTTTTTCATTAAATAACCCTCAAAAAAACATATTTGACGATTATTTTTGTTAGATTTAATGCATATAAATTAAACCCTTAATTATATGAAAATAACCGTAGTTGGTGCAGGGGCAGTTGGAGCAACCACCGCTGATAATCTTGTAAGAAGAAACATAGCCGAAGAAATCGTTTTGTTAGATATTAAAGAGGGATTTGCAGAAGGTAAAGCGCAAGATATGATGCAAACCTCTGCCCTATTAGGATTTGACGCAAAAATAAAAGGAGTAACAAACGATTATCAGGCTACTTCAGATTCAGCTGTAGCGGTAATAACCTCTGGAATTCCAAGAAAGCCCGGTATGACCAGAGAAGAATTGATTGGCACAAATGCCAATATCGTAAAAACTGTCGTGGATAACCTTATCAAACATTCACCGGATATCATTATTCTTATCGTTTCTAATCCTATGGACACGATGACCTATTTAGCATTAAAATCAAGTGGCTTGCCTAAGAACCGAATTATAGGAATGGGTGGAGCTCTGGATTCAGCAAGGTTTAAGTATCAGATAAGTGATAAATTAAATGCGTCAGCAAACGATTTAAATGCAATAGTAATCGGTGGTCACGGAGATACAACGATGATCCCTTTAATCAAACATGCTACCTGGAACAGCGTTGCTGTATCAGATTTCCTAACTGAGGAAGAAGAAGGAGAAATTGTAAAGAAAACAATGGTAGGTGGAGCAACCTTAACCGCATTGATTGGCACTTCAGCATGGTATGCGCCGGGAGCTGCCGCCGCCGCAATGGTTGAAAGTATTGTAAAAAATCAAAATAGATTATTTACAGCCTCAGTATACTTAGAAGGTGAATACGGACAAGAGGATATTAATATCGGAGTTCCTGTCATTATTAACAATAAGGGATGGGATCGGATTGTACCAATGAATTTGTCGAATGAAGAAGAAGAATTATTTAAAGCTAGTGCAGATGCAGTACGCAAAATGAATCAAGTACTCTTCGATGAAGGCGTTTTGAGTAAGTAATGGCATAATCAACGAATCATTAATTAAATGCAAAATATACCCTTTGAAGTCATCAGCCTACAAGCTGATGGCTTTCATATTATAACAGAAATAGAAATATTTGATAAAAAATTCAAGATGGTTATCGATACTGGGGCATCCAAGACTGTTCTAGATAAAGAAACACTCTTAAATTCTGGAATAGATGAAGATAAGTTTTTAAACACCGACATCCTTTCCACAGGCTTAGGTACTAATAGTATGCAAAGTTTTATGATATCAATTCCTGTTATGAAGATTGGGGAATGGTCTACTAAGAACTTTACTGCAGCTGTATTAGATTTGAGCTCCATTAATTATGCTTATAATCAAATTGGACTTGATCCTGTGATTGGGGTTTTAGGAGGAGATATCTTAAAGCTTTATGGGGCAAGAATCGATTATAAAAAGAATTTATTAACGCTAAATCAACGGAAATTAACCTTAAATAATTTGCGTTGAATATGACGTCTCAAATAAATATAAAAACCTAAAGACACTAAAATACCACAGCCACCCATAATATAAAGGGTGTTTTTTATACCCACAATTTCAGCTAATGCTCCAGTAAGTAAACTACCCAGAGGAAAAATACCCTGAAAAGCCATTACATAATAAGACATCGCACGAGCCCTGTAGGCCGGAACTGCATGGGTTTGTATATATGTATTAATGGAAGAATTCTGCATCATCATTGAAAATGAAACAGCCCCGGTAAAGAATAAAGCTGAAGGAAGATAATGAGCAAAGGCTAGTAACACCAATGATATCCCCATGGAAAAGGCGGCAAACATTACCCTATATCTCAAGTTATTTCCTGACTTCAAACGAGCCATATTAATTGCGCCAATCATTGCTCCTAAACCGGCAGCACTTTCAAACCATGAAAATGTTCGTTCATTCCCGTGAAACAATTCTCTTGCAACTGCTGGCAATAAAGAGGTATATGGGATAACCAGAAGACTTGAAAAAGTAAGAATTATAATTAATGAGGTTATATGTGGCGATCTTTTAAGATAATTAAATCCATGAATAAGCCCCTGAAAGGCACTTTCATTAGTGATAATGATCGTCCTCTCCGTAACATTCATGAGCAATAAACAAATTATTACAGGTATAAAGCTTAAGAAATTAAGGGTAAAACATGCCAATTCACCATATAGAGAAAGTAAAATACCTCCAATTGCAGGTCCTACCATTCTCGCAGCATTAAAAATAGAAGAGTTTAAAGCGATAGCATTTGGGAGATCTTTACGATCCTCGACTAAATCCACTAGCAATGATTGTCGCCCAAGTACATCAAAAGCATTTACCAAACCTTGAATAAAGCCTAAAATGGAAAGGTAAAGTACCGTTTCCATTTTCAAATAAACTAATAAAGCTAATAAACCGGCTTGAGTCATCAATCCTATCTGGGTAACTAAAACCAATTTATACTTCTTATGTCTATCCACAAAAGCCCCAATAAAAGGGGATAAAACTAAAGAAGGTAATAAAGAAATAAAGGAAACAAAACCTAACCAGAAGACAGAGTCCGTAAGCCTATATACAAGCCAACTAATGGCAATACGTTGCATCCAGGTACCTAAAAGAGAGATTGACTGTCCAATAACATGTAATCGATAATTAGGGTACTTGAGTGATCTAAATATTTGCATGAAATGCGGATTCTAATTTTACTGATGTAATTATTTAAATATAAGGGAATGCTTGTCTAAATGGAAACAAATAGCCCTAGCACTTATACTATTAATGTCTTTCAATAAAAACACCAAAAATGCTCAAATTGTTGTGTATAGGGCATAAAATAGCAAAAAAAGAATAAATATTGTGGATTCATGCGGAGAACTTCAATTCTTAAAACAATATAACTACCTTTGCATAATCCATGCGGAGAAGCTGGAATTCTAAAAAACAACATTAATTCAAATACTATCATGAAATTTTTTATTGATACCGCCAACTTAGCACAAATCAAAGAGGCTCAAGATCTTGGCGTTTTAGACGGAGTAACTACAAACCCTAGCTTAATGGCTAAAGAAGGTATCTCAGGAGATGAAAACGTAATTAACCACTACAAAGCAATTTGCCAAATTGTAGACGGAGATGTTAGTGCTGAAGTAATTTCTACAGATTATGAAGGTATGATTAAGGAAGGTGAAGCTTTAGCAGCGTTAGATAACAAAATCGTTGTAAAAGTTCCGATGATTAAAGATGGTATTAAAGCAATTAAATATTTCAGTAAAAAAGGCATAAAAACAAACTGTACCCTTGTGTTTTCAGCAGGACAAGCCTTATTGGCCGCAAAAGCAGGAGCTACGTACGTATCACCTTTTATAGGTCGTTTGGATGATATTTCTGTAGATGGCTTGGGATTGATTGAAGAAATTCGTGAAATCTACGATAATTATGGATTTGAAACACAAATTTTAGCTGCTTCTGTACGTCACAGCGCGCATATTTTAGGCTGTGCTAAGATCGGTGCTGATGTTATGACAGGGCCTCTTTCTGCTATTTTAGCTTTATTAAAGCATCCATTAACAGATAGTGGATTAGCCCAATTCTTAGCAGATCACGCTAAAGCAGCTGGTAAATAATAAGAGAATTACCATTAAAATATCGGCCCCTACAATGCTCTTGTAGGGGCTTTTTTAATCCAGCAATTTAATTCGTAAATTTAGACCATGAAAGCGGATATGAACATGGAATCGGAAGCAATAAAACAGGAAGAATTTAGTCAAGTTTTAAAGTCAAATAAGCTGAAAATTACCCAGCCTAGACTGCGTGTTCTGGATGTTATCTCTACGAAGACATCTGCAATTTCCCAACCCGAATTAGAGAAGATTTTAGGAAGTGAAATTGACCGAGTAACCTTATATCGGATCTTGTCATCCTTTGAAGAAAAAGGTATCCTTCATAAAGTTTTTGACCTGAACGGAACTGCAACTTATGCCTTCTGTTCTACCAAGTGCTCTGCCCATCATCATCATGATCAGCATGTACATTTCATCTGTTCAGTCTGCAATTCTGTCTTCTGTTTAGATGAAATTCCTCTACCGAAAATAACTGTCCCTTCAAACTTTTCTTTGCACTCTATTGCAATTAATGCAGTGGGAATTTGTGATCATTGCAACAAAAAATCTTCGTAATTTTTCATAATTTTTCTCTAAATTGCTCCTGAAAATTCAATCTCTATTGAAAGTTCAGTAGATCAATTTTTGACCTAATTATCGGCGCTAAAATAAAAATATACAGCAAACTAAAATTTAGCTTCTAAAATTATAAATATCTATTAAATAGATATTTACAAATAAAAATATAATCTATATATTTAATATAATTGTTTTAGCAATACACCTATAAAAATCACCGTTTTCTCATTTGCAACTATAAATCAATAAGTTATATTTTAAAGTAAACAAAAAATTTTAGCTAAAAAAAATAATAACGCTAATTATCAGTATATTAAACAAGCTAAAATAATTCACAAGTTAACCAACAAATAAGATTAAAAGTATTTCAATCAATTTTCTCCAAATTGATAAGAAACGAGCTTATTTCAGTATATTAGATTCGAGGATTTGAAGGAAGCTTTTTATTAACTTATTACACTACATAAAACACCCCTTCTCCCCTAGCCTTCATTTCAAAATTAAAACTGAAGGAACAGACAAAACGGCAGCATATGAAATCAAAAAAAGAGAACCCTTACAAAGAAGTTTTAACCCAACTGATCGTTGACATATTTGAAAAATCCGGAAACAACCCACTTAACTATAAACAAGTCGCAGCAAAGCTTAACATTAGTGATGCAGATTCAAAAACTGCCATCTTAGACATCCTTAATGACGGCACTAAAACGGATCAATTCTGCCAACCGGAAAGAGGCAAATTTAAGCTTAAACAACTTCATGTTTATGTTACTGGAAAAGTAGACATGACCGCTGATGGATCTGCCTATATAGTACCTGAAGGAGAAGACGAAAATGACATCTATGTTGCGCCAAGAAAATTAAGACAGGCACTTCATAATGATATTGTAAAAGTTCATATTTATGAACGAAAAAAAGGTCGTAAAAGAGAAGGTGAAGTTGTTGAGATTTTACAACGCGCAAAGACAGATTTCACAGGAACGATTGATATCTCAAAATCCTTTGCGTTCTTTCAGCCGGACGATCGAAAAATGCTACATGACATCTTCATCCCATTGGATAACTTAAACGGCGCTAAGAACGGTGAGAAAGTTTTGGTAGCAATTACGGAGTGGCCAAAGAATGCTAAGAACCCAATCGGAAAAGTTAAAAGTGTTCTTGGTAAAAAAGGAGAAAATAACACCGAGATGAATGCCATCTTAGCTGACTTTGGATTTCCACTGAGTTTTCCAAAAGAAGTAGAAACTGCAGCAGAAGCTATATCCGATGTTATCCCTCAAGAAGAGATTGAGAAGAGACAAGACTTCAGAGAAACCATCACTTTCACTATAGACCCTGCAGACGCAAAGGATTTTGATGATGCAATTTCATTCAAGAATCTTGAAAATGGAAATTACGAAATAGGAGTACATATAGCTGATGTCTCACATTATGTAACACCAGACAGCATTTTAGACAAAGAAGCTTTTGAAAGAGGCACTTCAGTTTATTTAGTAGACAGAGTGATTCCAATGCTTCCTGAGAGACTTTCTAACAACCTATGCTCACTTAGACCAAACGAGGACAAACTTTGCTTCTCGGCTGTATTTGAGATGGACGACAAAGCAACAGTTATAGACCAATGGTTTGGCAGAACTATTATTCATTCTAACCGAAGATTTTCTTACGAGGAAGCTCAAGAGATTATCGAAGGAAAAGAAGATGAACTATCTGCGGAAATTTTAAAGCTAAATGAACTAGCTTTAATTTTACGTGAAAGAAAGTTTAAAGCCGGAGCAATTAGTTTTGAAACTGATGAGGTAAAATTCCAACTTGACGAAAATGGAAAACCTTTAGGTGTTTATACTAAAGTCCGCAAAGAGGCTCATAAACTAATTGAGGATTTCATGTTGCTTGCGAACAGAAAAGTAGCTGAATACATTGGTAAATTAGAAAAAGGAAAAAACAAACTTCCTTTTGTATATCGATTCCATGATGTCCCTAATCCTGAAACATTAACTAGTTTCTCAACATTTGCTTCTAAATTCGGCCATAGACTAAGTATTCGAACAGACAAAGAAACAGCAAAATCACTGAACGCCCTGATGACAAAGATTGAAGGCTCTAAAGAACAGAATCTTTTGACATCTCTCGCAATCAGATCAATGGCTAAAGCTATTTACACAACAAAGAAATCATCTCATTACGGGCTTGCTTTTGATTATTACACTCATTTCACCTCCCCTATCCGTCGATATCCGGATGTAATGGTACATAGGCTTCTTCAATATTACCTTGAGGGTGGAAGAAAAGTGAATGCTGAGCATTACGAGAAAATGTCAGAACATTCTTCGCAAATGGAAAAGAAAGCTGCTGAAGCAGAGAGAGCATCCGTTAAATACAAACAAGCAGAATTTCTTCAGGATCAAATCGGAGCTGAATACACAGGGATTGTATCTGGAGTTACTGAGTGGGGCATGTATGTTGAAATTGAAGAGAATAAGTGCGAAGGCATGGTTAGGCTTAGGGATATAACAGATGATTTTTACACTTTAGACGAAAAAAACTTTGCTATTATAGGACAAAGGAAGAAAAAAACCTACCAACTGGGCGATGAGGTTCAGATTAAGGTTAAAAAGGTAGATCTTGAAAAACGACAGATAGATTTTACCCTTATAAGCTAATAAAAACGGGCAAACCAAAAGGAGTTTGCCCGTTTTTATTTAAGATTTAAATCCTAGATTATATTCCGTAATTACGGGAAGTTCCTGAGATTTTACTGCTTTGACCCTTCAAAGGAATACGTAAGCTGTGTTTCCCCTGTCTTTTTAGATAAAAAAGAAAGCGCTTTATTGTCAAAAGTGTATATAAAAATCCCTTCCGGCTCAGTCGCCAAAGACTGTATACTCATATTCGCATTATTAGAAACTTCTACTTCTTTAACAGGCAGATTCAAATCTTTATTCTGAACCTCCACTTTGACTTTTTTGTCGTTTACTTTAGTCACTACGATAATTTGGTCGAATTTTTCGTCTTGACCTATAATATCAATCGTTCCCTTGTATGTACCAACAGCTTCGTCAATACCTCCCTTTTCATTTGGAGAATCATCATCTTTCGAACAACTAACAAAGGACAATGTTACCAAGGCAACCAGTACAGCTGCCATCAATTTAAATTTTAACTTCATAATTCTTAATTTTAATTTCCAGACTCTATCTACAATTACTTGTCCAAACTACAATTGTTATTCATATAATTGAAGGGTAAAACAATAATTACCTGATTACAGGTACAGAAAAATTCTAATTTTTAATAAACACTAGAACAAAATATAATTCAGCTTCCTTTCGCAACTACAAATAGAGCAGCTTATAAGACACTTAATATATGAGTTCTATACGAGTAAAAAGCATACAGTATTAAGGCAACAAATGAGTTCAAACTTCTCTGGTTTTGATGGGACAATGAAATAAATCAAAAAACTTAACATCCAACCCTTTACACTTTGAATTATTCTTTATATCTTTGCGGACTTAAATAATTTTTTTAACAAAAACAAATAAAGAAAAACAGGTAAATGCCTACTATTCAACAATTAGTTAGAAAAGGTAGAGTAGCTC
>JBEBRZ010000037.1:0-33625 GCA_040394615.1 Sphingobacterium mizutaii | reverse complement strand
AAAAGTGAGAAGAAAGCTATTTATTTTCCTAATGTGGACTTGTAGTTATGAAGAAATCTCAGTTTAGAGGTTAATTCCAATATAAAGAATTAAACCCTATTTAATTTGTAAGGAAAGACCTTTCCGGAAGCCCATTGAGCAACATACAAGTTTTCATCATCATCTACACATACATCATGAGGATGGGCAAATATTTTTTCCTGTTGCTGCATTTCTTGTAGGATGCCATTTTTATAAATAGGTTCAGTACCTCCGATATTGCTAACGACCTTATTGTTTTTGTCTAAGATGGTTACAAATCCAGAACTTTCTTTTTCCATATTAGGTGATCTAAGGACCGCTGCATAAATATTATCACCTTTTATTACAGGTCTGCAGACACAAGCACCAGGAAGATTGATTATTTCAATAAGTTTCCCGGTGGTATCAAATCTTTTAAAGCAATTCCGGGTTCTATCGGTAATCAATAATGAGTTTTGTCCGTTTCTTAGATCGAAGGATATCCCGTGAGCATTATCAAGATGAGCATCTCTTTCACCTTTTCCACCAAAGTGATTTAACAACTTACCATTCCTGTCATAATGTAAGATGTGCTGGGCACCATAACCGTCTGCAATAAAAATATCTCCATTACTATCAATGGCAGTTTCTGTTGGGATAAATTCTTCTTTTTTATCATATAAACCAATGCCTAATGGCGCATCTATCGTTAGCAAAATCCTGCCCGATAGATCCGTTTTATAGACCTGATGTGTATTGTTATCAGTTATATATAGATATTCCGTTCCATTTTCATTATGTATAGTTAGGCCATGGCCCCCAGGGAAATTATGTCCCCAGCTATCCAAAATACGTCCGTCCTTGCTAAAAATGATGATGTTATTTTTGGTCTCATTAGTCAAAAGAATTATTCTGCCTTTGCTATCCTGGACCATTTCATGGCAGTCATTGACGACTAGCTTTGGAGCGTGTTTACTAGCCCAATCTCGGTCCAAAGTATACTTCATATCATTATGACCATATATAATGTCGTTTGGACGGGAAAACAAATCCTTCATAATCAGGATCCCTCCTGCTAGCATGGTAGATTTTTGGAGAAAAGATTTTCTGTTCATAGTAAAGGTTGATTTCTCTAATTTAATAATAGCTATTGAAAGTTCTTAAAAAAATAGATTGTATTGGAATAATTATTCGTTCAGATCTATTTGAGTATAATCAATTTCTCACATTGAAAAACAAATATCATCCTATCTGTCTATGGTCGAGTCCATCGATAAACATAATCACCTTTTTTTAAAGGATGAGTAATGATTTCTCATTTGGATTTATTCAAACTAAAATTACAATACTATTTCATAAGATAGTTTCTCTCCGTTTTGTGAATAGAGCGTATCGGTTTCTGATAATATCGGCCGATCAGGATAATTTATTCCTTCCCAGGAAAGATAGCCGGGAATTCCAACAGGAATGCTCAACTCAATAAGGGTATCAATCTTATTTTCAAATTGAATGTTAAATCCAAATTTATACCCGTTTACCACAGTATAATCAAGTTGGAAATCTTTAAAGGGAAGCGGCTCCTGATTACTTTTAACGCGTAGAGATAAAGTGGTTTCTTTGTATAATTTCGTTATTGTATTCAGTGGTTTATCAAACTCTACCTTATTGGTATTATATGAAGTAATACTTTGAAAGCTTCCCGCCCCATAAGGATGTACGAAGTATCCGTTCTTGTAAGCATACACTTCAAAGTATCCCCTTTTTTTGTAATCCTCAGCATTGAACCTAAAACTATAATTTCCCTGATTGTCGGTTTTTGTTATTCCCAGGTAAACTGGTCGGTTAAATATAGAGGGGCCATCTTCAATGTTGTGGTAATAGAATTTTAGTTCCGCCCCTGATATTTTATTGGCGGAAGGGGTATCTATCAAGGTCCCTTTAAATACAATGCAATTCTCGAGACAGTCTTCCCCGGAGAAACGAGGCTTATTGCAAGTTGCGAGCAATAAAGGAAAGGCCATAATCCACATTACTTTTTTAACGGCAATTAATAATGTCATATTCATAATTTTTAGGTGCTGGTATAGGTCTTGTTTTTTTGTTTCTCAATAAACGGATAAGGCGAATAAAACGATACAATAAAATGAAAATATCTTTTTTCTGATTCTAATCTCACTCGTATCTCATCCGTTACTTACCCAATATTTACCCTGTTTTCATTGGGGAAATATTGGACAAGATTAGGATGAGCATAAAGCAAAAAAAACCGTCTTCAGCCTTGAAGAGGTCTTAAGAAAGATCGGGTTGTTATTTGTTAGTTTGGGGATAAATAAGAGTAAATTTTCTCCATATAAAAGGCTTCGTCAAGAGATCTCAGCAGTAAAATCATTTCTTGTTGATTAAAGGAGAAATTAATTCCTTGGTATGGTGTGCTTATGAGAATTCTGTTTTTTCCGTCCGGGAAAGAGATAGGTTCGTTTTCTTTGTAAATGTCTTTCACAATATTTCTAAAAGTCAAGAAATCTTCTTTTGTGAAATTGATGAGGAGATTGTTAAAGCAAAGGTGAATGATATTTTGATCAACAGGCATACTAATAAATCCCAAGTCGTTTTTAGAAAGAATTTTAAGGGGACATTTTTCCATAAATAGCTAACGGGGTCTTTTTTCTGCTTCTTTTAAATTGTGCCTGCCTTACCCGCATGCCTATCCATGCGGGTAAACAGGACTTTCGTATAATTGAAACTTTACATTTTGTTTTGGTAAAGGTATATATTATTTAGAATGATTATAAATAATAATTCAAGAATATTTCAAAATGACAATCAGATTATATTTTTTTGCAAGCTGGATATCCATAAAAACCCCTCAACGATTATGTTAAAGGGCTTTTATAGCATTTGTTTTAAAATTATAATTCTTGAATACGAATATTTCTAAAGCTTACGGAGTCGGTATGATTCTGTAGTGCTATCTTCCCTTTCGGATAGGTTCCAAATGCAGGGTAATTCTTCATGTTGCTGTTAGCGACTTTTAGTTTAAATGCTTCTGTATTGATACTATCTTGAAAAGTGATTTTATCATTTAGCCAAAATGTGACTTCTCCTTTGGATTGCCTGATTTTTCCTTTGTTCCATTCTCCGAAGGGATTCGGTTTGGAATTGCTTCCCACACATGCTACAGAATATAGACATCCGGCCCAATGTGTTGAGTCTACTTGGTGTCTGGGTTCAGCGTTCGCATTGTCCAGTAATTGCATTTCAAGTCCTGTTGCGAAGGTTGCCGCATAAGTGCTATCCTCTTTTACATTAATTAGGACACCACTATTGCCACCTTTTTTAACTTTCCATTCAAATTGCATTTCAAAATCACCGTATTCTTTGTCGCTGATAATATCACCGAATTCTCCTTGTCCTCTAGGGTCACAGATTAACACTCCATCTTCTACTTTCCATTTTGATAAGGTGTCTCCTTGATTATAAATATGCCAGCCTGTAAGATTCTTTCCATTAAAGAACTCTAAGGAATCCGGGTTTGAGTTATCCTCTCTGTTTCTGTTCTGATTACAGGAAGTTATTATTAATGCCAGAATTATGATCCAAAATTTACTGAGGTTGGTTGACATAAGTATAGTTATGGTAAATGATTTAAACTGAAGTTTAAATGTAGAAATAAAAAATCAGTTTAGAATCTAACGATTTCATCAATTTGTTCTAAAATAAATTTGAGTGATAGGGGATCGTGAAAATCTTCTTCATCATTAAGTTCACTTTGAATTAAAGGGATATGGATTTTTAGGGGGAGGACATGCATTCTTAAGTAATTACATACGCCTGTAAAGTGGTCCACCCCTCTGATATTCCCATATTTACCTGATGAAACTCCTACAAGAGCTGCTTTTTTGTGATAAAAAGAGCTGGGAAAGGCACAGGCATCAATAAATAGTTTTAACACGCCGGGATAGCTGCCATTATATTCAGGAATAATGAAAATAAATGTCTTTGCTTCAGAGACTTTTTGTTGAATCTCAGCGAAAGCCTCACTCCGTTTGCCATATAGATCAGTTTCTATAATATTAGGGGGAAGGTCTTCAAGAGAAAGTATTTCATATTCTTCGCCTCTTTTTAATAATTCCTTTTGATAAAATCTTGCAACCTTTAGGGAGTTTGCATGTTTTCTATTTGTGCCTGAGATTATTAAATTCATTGTTTAAATGTAACTTATAAAAAGCAATATAGATCGGAGTAAATACCTAAATCTATTTTTCGTATCTTAGCATCCTGTTTAGGATGTTCCGATTCGGTTCAAAATTAGCAAATTTAACATCATTTAAGTATCATATATCGTTTAGGTGTGTTAATTTGCAGATTGAAGAGGAATAGTGCTAACAGAATATATTTTCAAAATCTGAGGAAATACAATGGGAAAGATTATTGCCATAGCCAATCAAAAAGGAGGAGTTGGTAAAACAACCACCTCCATCAATCTTGCTGCGAGTTTAGCTGTGTTAGAATATAAGACTTTGTTGGTGGATGCAGATCCGCAAGCAAACTCAACATCAGGTATTGGTTTTGATCCTCGCGCCATCAAAGCAAGCATTTACGAATGTTTGGTAAATGATATTACCGCCAAAGAAGCTATCCAGTCTACAGACACACCAAATCTTGATTTATTACCGGCACATATAGACTTAGTAGGTGCTGAAATTGAAATGATTAATCTGGATGAGCGTGAGTATAAAATGAAACGTCTTTTGGATGAGGTAAAAGATGATTATGATTTTATTATTATAGACTGTTCACCATCATTAGGACTTATAACGATCAATGCGTTAACCGCTTCTGACTCTGTTATTATTCCTGTACAATGTGAATATTTTGCATTGGAGGGGTTGGGTAAATTATTGAACACGATAAAAATAGTTCAAAACAGGTTAAATATTGATCTTGAGATAGAAGGAATATTGCTAACGATGTACGATGTACGTTTGAGGTTGTCAAACCAGGTTGTAGAGGAAGTACGTACGCACTTCCATGATTTGGTTTTTGATACGATTATTCAGCGTAATACTCGTTTGAGTGAGGCTCCAAGTTTTGGAATTTCTGTTATTATGCATGATGCTTCTTGCAAAGGAGCAATAAACTACTTGAATCTTGCTCGCGAGATTTTGGAAAAGAATGGATTATTAAAAGAGAACAAGGAAACCGTAACAGTATAGTATGGCAGCACAACAACGGAAAACAGGTCTAGGGAAAGGATTGGGTGCATTACTTCAACAAGATGTGATTAGTAGTCCTAAAGAACAGCTTCCTGACACTTCTGTAACTAAATCACCGAGCTCTCCTGCCGGTAGTATAAATTTTATAAAAGTAGAACAAATATCAATTAACCCATTTCAGCCAAGAACTGATTTTGATGAGACTGCATTAAAGGAATTGGCAGAATCTATTGAGCTGCAAGGGTTGATTCAACCTATAACTGTGCGCCAGGTTGGTAAAAATGAATACCAATTAATTAGCGGTGAACGTAGATTAAGAGCGTCAAAGCTGGCTGGTATCACTGAAATTCCAACGTATGTAAGAACGGCGAATGATCAACAAATGCTGGAAATGGCATTAATTGAAAACATTCAGCGTGAAAACCTAAACGCGATTGAGATTGCCTTGAGTTTTCAACGTATGATCGAGGAATGTAGTCTGAAACAAGAGGAATTGGGAGATCGTGTAAGTAAGAATCGATCTACCGTGACAAACTATTTAAGGTTGTTAAAACTTCCCCCGGTTATTCAGGCAGCAATTCGCGATGGTGATTTGACGATGGGACATGCTCGTGCTTTGATTAATGTCGGAGAAGTGGATGTACAGTTATTTATTTTCAAAGAAATTGTTGAGAAGGGATTGTCTGTTCGCAAAGCAGAACAACTTGTTCGTGAAGTTCAGCAAGCGAAAGAGAAAAAACCAAAAGGCTCTAAGAAAGAAGCGGGATTGACCTTTCAATATCAAAAGATAGAGGATGATTTAGCTTCAAAATTTGCTACTCGTGTTAAATTAAACGTGAAGACAGCAAAAGGGAAAGGAGCTATTGAGATTCCTTTTAATTCAGAAGATGATTTGAGCCGAATTTTAGAGTTGCTAGATTGGTAATGTATAAGTATTTATTGCTTTTTGGGATACTATTATCTTTTACTGCTGTGAAAGGCCAGGTAAAGGATACTATTCCTGACTCTACAAGCATGGTTCAGCTTCAGGACTCTTTAAAGAAAGCTGAAGCACAAGATACAACGAAAAAAGAAACCCGTGCGGAGCGAAGGGCAAGGAAAAAAGCGGAGAAGGAGCGGGAGAAGTATTATTATAAGGATATTTTAAAAGATTCTGCCCGATTAGAGATCGAGCGTCTTTCCAGAGTAGCCTGGAAGCGATCTTTGATATTACCAGGATGGGGACAATATACCAATCAAGGGTTGTGGTGGATTAAAGTTCCGGTTATCTACGGTGGTTTTGTTACCTCTTATCTTGTGTTTGATTATTGGCAGTGGTATTATAAGAAGTTTTTAACGGAGCTCCAATATCGGGAAAGATATGGTCAGGGATCACAAGATCCTGATTTAGGGGGAGAGACCCAATGGACAGTCCAAGGACTTGTGGATAATAAAGACTATGCCCGAAGAAATCGAGATTTGACTATACTGATAACCGTAGGGTGGTATGGTTTAAATGTTGTTGAGGCCTATGTGGACTCTATATTGAAAAATCGTTGGAATATAAGTAATGACCTAAGCTTTAAAGTTTCACCTACTTTTATTCCTAATTATGCGTATAATCCGGGAATGGGAGTTTTTAAGGGAGCTAATTTAGTGTCTCCGGGAGTAAAAATGACCTTCACAATTAAATAGAAACCAATTAACTGTATGAAAATCGTTTTATTAGGTTACGGAAAAATGGGGCAATTAATAGAGCGCTTCGCCATGAAAAGAGGGCACGAAGTGGTATTAATTGTAGATGATAAAAATAGAGACAGCATTACTACAGCGGATCTGGAAGATGCTGATATGGCTATTGATTTTAGTACGCCGCATGCTGCTTTAGAGAATATTAGTTTGTGTTTTGAATCCAATCTACCTTTAGTTGTGGGTACGACAGGATGGTATGATCACCTTGATGAAGTGAAAGCGACTTGTTTAGAGGCAGATCAATCGCTGTTATATGGTTCTAACTTTAGTATTGGTGTAAATATCTTTTTCCATATCAATAAATTGTTAGCAAAGGCTATCAATCCTTATAAACAATATGATGTTCAGGTAGAAGAGATTCACCACATTCACAAGCTGGACGCGCCTAGTGGTACAGCTATTACAATTGCCGAAGGTATTTTGGAAAATACAGATGGGAAGAGTAATTGGGTTAATTCGGTAGAAGGGTCGGGGGAAGAGGTTATACCCAAAGTGGACGAGTTGTTAATTGAAAGTTTAAGAATTGAAGAAGTTCCGGGGACACATACGGTATTGTATAGTTCAGAAGTGGATCAAATTGAATTTAAGCATACTGCACATAGCAGAGAAGGATTTGCATTGGGAGCGGTTATTGCTGCGGAATGGCTTTTAGGTAAAAAGGGCTTTTTCCAGGTTACGGAAATGTTTGATTTTAATAAATAATTTATGTGGTATATTATTTTAGCCATCTACATCATAGGATCAGTTTATGGTCTTTACTTATTGTATAGAAAGGCTGGAAAGCAAGGTTGGGAAGCTATTATTCCTATTTATAGCCAGTATGTGATGGCTCAGTTAGTGGGGAGACCAACCTGGTGGATTATATGGCTTTTTGTTCCGATCGTGAACATCTTTATATTTTATGATTTATATCTCAACCTGATTAAGGCATTTGGAAAGCGTAGGTTTTGGGAAAATGCCGCTGCGGTCTTAGTTCCATTTATCGTATTGCCCATGTGGGGTCGGGATCCGAATGTAAAGTATTTAGGTATTCCTACTTCAGAGGAATTTAAGAAGAAATATTTCTATAAAAAATCTGTCGGCAGAGAATGGGCAGATGCTATTATTTTTGCGACCGTTGCAGCGACTTTAATTAGAGGATTTCTTATTGAAGCCTATATGATACCTACAGGTTCGATGGAAAGGAGCCTTTTAGTTGGGGACTTTTTATTTGTAAGTAAGTTGAATTATGGTCCTAGAATTCCAAACACTCCGTTGGCATTTCCATTTGCGCACCATACAATGCCTATAACAGGAGGTAAAGCCTATTCGGAACTTATCCATATTCCATATAAGAGATTACCCGGCTTTCAAGAAATCAAACGTAATGACGTTGTTGTTTTCAACTATCCGATGGAAGCGGATGCTCCTTTTAACAGGCCAGTTGATAAACGCGAAAACTATATTAAGCGTTGTGTTGGATTACCAGGTGATGTTATTTCAATGGAACGTACTAAATTGTTTGTAAACGGAGAGCCTGCATTTGTTGATGAGGATTTCCAGACCAACTATTTAGTAACGACTGATCCGAATGGTCTGAACCTTCAACGACTGTTAGATATGCGTATTGAAATGGATCAGCAGTATACCAATCCTGCTGAAGGAAAATATGGTTTGCACATGACGAAAGGTGAAGCGGAAGAGATTAAAAAATGGTCAAGTGTAAAGTCATTTCAAGAGATTATTTACGAGCCGGGTGATGCATATCCTTTGTATGCGTCATTTCCTTTCTATCAAAATGGAATTATTTGGAACTATGATAATTTTGGTCCGATCCAGGTTCCAAAAAAAGGATGGACAGTTAAGTTAGATAGTTTGACGGTTCCTTTATATGAAAGAGCAATTACAGTTTATGAAGGGAATACTTTTGAGAAAAAAACAGATGGTTATTATCTGAATGGTCAGAAAGTAGATAGCTATACGTTTAATATGAATTATTACTGGATGATGGGTGATAATCGTCACAATTCTCTTGACTCGAGAGGGTGGGGTTTTGTGCCCGAAGATCATATCGTAGGAAAAGCTCTATTTACTTGGTTAAGTTGGGATGAGGACGGAACATTCTTATCCAAAATCAGATGGAATAGAATATTTAGACCTATTCATTAGTAACTGAACGATAAAAAAAGAGGGTTGATTCATGCGAATTAACCCTCTTTTTTATGCTTTAATTATCAACCTATTTCAGTGCGGCTAAGTATCTTTTGATTGTTTCTTCAAGTCCCAGATAAAGTGCATCTGCAATGAGCGCGTGTCCGATACTTACTTCCAGTAAGCCGGGGATATTTTGTTGGAAATATGAAAGATTGTTTAAATCAAGGTCATGGCCAGCATTTAGTCCTAACCCTACTTCCTGTGCTTTTTGTGCTGCTTTTACATACGATTCGATTGCTTTTTCCTTATTATCTGGAAATTCAGAAGCATAGGCTTCTGTGTATAGTTCAATACGATCTGTTCCTGTTTCTGCCGCAGCCTCTACCATATCTTCTACAGGGTCCACAAAAATAGATACTCTTATTCCATGTTCTTTAAATAACCTGACCATTTCGGAAAGGTACTCTCTATTGGCAATGGTATCCCAGCCATGGTTTGAAGTGATTTGTCCTAATTCATCGGGTACAAGGGTGACTTGAGTAGGAGAATTGGCCAGTACGAGATCTACGAATTTTTGTTCACAGGAATTTCCTTCGATGTTAAATTCAGTTGAAATATTTGCTTTTAGATCAAAAACATCCTGATAGCGAATGTGTCTTTCATCAGGTCTGGGATGTACAGTGATGCCTTCAGCGCCAAAGCGTTCACAAGCTAAAGCTGTTGAAAGAACATTAGGAACATTCCCGCCGCGAGAGTTTCTCAGCGTTGCAATCTTGTTAATATTTACTGAAAGTTTGGTCATAGTTTAGCTTCTTTTTACAAATTTACAGTTTTACCTTGCCATATTCCTATCATTTATGATTTTAAATACGATCATCAATGGATAAAATTTTTTAAATTGCAGAAAATATGGATGGACTGGACTTCAATCTATTAAGTGGCTTCAGGCTGCTGGATTTCATTGATATATTGCTTGTGGCAATTATCATTTATTATGTCTATAGTTTAATTAAGGGGACTATTGCGGTTAATATCTTAATAGGTGTAGGTTTGTTTTATGGCATTTACCTAGTCGTAAAACAAATGGAGATGCGCTTGTTAACAGAGATTTTTGGCGGTTTTATTTCCGTAGGTTCTATAGCGCTGATTGTTGTCTTTCAGCAGGAAATTCGTCGATTTTTGCTCCATATAGGTAAGAATATTTCATTAAGACGCAAGAAATTCTTTTGGACGATTTTTGGTGGTAAGAAATCGACGCATAGCGACAATGCTGAGTACGTAAAACCAATCGTTGAAGCTTGTCAGAATATGTCCAAGTCAAAGACCGGGGCTTTATTAGTATTCTCCAAATACTTTGATGAGGAATATTATCAAACAAGTGGAACGGTGATAGATGCACCGATCTCCAAAAGGTTGTTAGAATCTATTTTCTTTAAAAACTCACCTTTACATGATGGTGCTGTTATTATTGTCGATTATAGGATTATGACAGCAAGTTCCGTATTACCATTGTCTGATAGTGAAGATTTGCCACCTCAATTTGGGTTAAGGCATCGGGCTGCCATCGGAGTAACCGAGGTGTCGGAAGCTGTTGCGGTCATTGTATCAGAAGAGACAGGTGAAATTTCATTTGCCAAAGATGGAAATATCAATATGAATCTTACTGCCGACGAGTTAGAGAAGATTCTTTCTGAAGAATTGTAATTTGCTGAATATTATTTTTTGGTATTGCTTTTTTACTGAACAATTGTTTTTGTTTGGCAAAAATTAGATAACTTTATTCAAATTATAAGAAAAATTCATTGCTTATGCACTTCGATGATAAAAAACCTATTGACATTGTGTTGAACGACTTGTTTGAACACTACCGAGAGCATGTTTCCGATGTGGACAAAATTACAAAGGCGCTTTTAGAACGCGACGTTGTCCAATCTCAATCGGATATTGTGAATGATCATATTGCCTTTAGAACTTTAGGCGTCCCTAACCTAGGGGTTACCTCTTTCGAAAAGATTTTTTTATCCTTTGGATATAAAAAAATGGACTATTATTATTTTGAAGGAAAAAAATTAGATGCCTATTGGTATGCACCACCTGCTGATCATTATCCCAGAATATTCGTTTCCCAGTTAAGAGTTTCAGAACTGAGTCAGGAAGCCCAAGATATTATTCATAAGTATACAAACCCAATAACTTCGGATCCGGTTGATAAGTTAGATTTGAATAATGGGGAACAGGTTGCCGCATTCTTACAAACCCCTCTGTGGGCTCTTCCGACCTCTGTAGAGTATGAAAAATTATTATCGGAAAGTGAATATGCCGCATGGGTTATCTTCAACCGTTATTATCTCAATCACTATACTATATCTATCCATGAATTAAAAGATGGTTATAATACACTAACTGAGTTTAATGCTTTCTTAGAAAGTATAGGTGTGAAATTAAATACGTCAGGAGGTAAAATAAAAACCAGTGCGGATGGTCTATTGAGTCAAAGCAGTACAGTTTCAGCATTGTATGATGCTAACTTTGCAGACGGCAAAACACTAGAGATTGCGGGGAGTTATGTGGAATTTGCAGAGCGTAGTGTACTTCCTCAGTTTAAAGCTTTGCCGAAAGACCAGATTAGACGTGAACATCGTCGGGATGGTTTTGAAACGAATAATGCTGATAAAATTTTTGAGAGTACATATACATCACAAATAAAAGGATCATAGGCTATGGAAGAGCAGTTAATCCTGCTTTCAGAACAATTAAAGGGTGAGATATTCTGGGATGAAAAGATGCGCCTGTTGTATGCAACAGATGCTTCGGCCTACCGGGAACTTCCTTTAGCGGTTTCTTATCCAAAAGATAAGACCGATCTTTTATTGCTGATCGAGTTTGCGAAAGAAAATAAAACGTCATTAATTCCGAGGACTGCGGGGACTTCACTTGCAGGTCAGGTGGTTGGTTCAGGGATCGTTGTGGATGTTTCTAAATATTTCACGCAGATATTGGAAGTTAACGAGGAGGAATCCTGGGTCCGTGTTCAACCCGGCGTTATTCGGGATGAACTAAATATGTTTCTTAAAGACCATCAGCTCTATTTTGGTCCTGAAACTTCTACCGCCAATCGTGCAATGATTGGAGGGATGGTTGGTAATAATTCCTGCGGTTCCAATTCTCTGATTTATGGAAGTGCCAGAGAGCATACATTAGAAATCCAGGCTTTATTGAGCGATGGGACTGAGGTTCTGTTTAAATCATTGGATTTTGATGCATTCAATAAGAAATGCCAACAACAAGACCTTGAAGGTAGCATTTATCAGCAAGTTCGCAGCATGCTGAGCAATTATCAGAATCAGCAACAGATTCGGGAGAATTTTCCAAAAAGCTCTATTCATCGTCGAAATACTGGGTATGCAGTAGATATGTTGTTAGAAACAGATCCGTTTACAGCAGGTAAGGAACCTTTCAATTTCTGTAAATTGATTTGTGGTTCGGAAGGGACCTTAGCATTTATCACCGAGATTAAGCTGCATGTAAACCCTTTGCCAACTAATCCAAGTGGATTGCTTTGTATTCACTTTCATTCTTTGGAAGATGCACTAAGAGGTAATTTAATAGTCCTAAAGCATAAACCGTTGGTGAGTGAATTAATGGATCATTATATTTTAGAGTGTACCAAAAGTAATTTAGAGCAATCCAAGAACCGTTTTTTTGTGGAGGGTGAGCCGGAAGCTATCCTAATTGCTGAATACGATGGGGTTGATGTTGAGGAAATATTGTCAAAAGTAAAGGCTGTTGAGGCAGACTTGCTCGCGAATGGGTTAGGATATCATTTTCCATTGGTCTTGGGGGAGGATAAGAAGAAAGTATGGAATTTACGAAAAGCAGGATTAGGTCTGTTGAGTAATATTCCCGGTGATGATAAGCCTGTTGCAGTTATCGAGGATACTGCAGTAGATGTGGAAGATTTGCCGAACTATATTAAGGACTTTAATGTTATTCTTGAAAAGTATCAGCTCTATGCGGTTCATTATGCCCATGCAGCTACAGGTGAGTTACATTTACGACCTATCATTAATCTAAAAACAGAAAAAGGAAATCAGCTGTTTCGCGATATTGCAACCGAAATTGCTCATCTTGTTAAGAAATATAAAGGTTCTCTGAGCGGAGAGCACGGGGATGGTCGTCTAAGAGGAGAATTTATTCCATTCATGATCGGTGATCATAATTATCAGCTTCTAAAAGAGATAAAGAATACCTGGGATCCAAAAGGGATCTTTAATCCGGGAAAAATTGTGAATACGCCGGCTATGAATAGTTCATTGCGTTATATTCCCGGACAGAAGGATCGTGAAATTAAAACTGTTTTTCGGTTTCCTAATCAAACTATTTTACAGCATGCAGAACAATGTAATGGTTCTGGAGACTGTAGGAAGACTCATCTATCAGGAGGAACCATGTGTCCATCTTATATGGCTACCAAAGATGAGAAAGATACCACTCGTGCCAGAGCTAATATCCTTCGAGAAATGTTGACTAATTCGCAAAAGGCCAACCCTTTTGATCATGATGAAATCAAAGAAGTGATGGATCTTTGTTTAAGCTGTAAGGGCTGTAAATCAGAATGTCCTTCCAGTGTTGATATGGCGAAATTGAAGGCTGAATTCCTGCAAGGTTATTACGACAGTCATGGTATTCCTTTTCGTTCACGTATGATTGGTCATGTAGACAGCATGACGCAGTTCATGCAGCCTATTTCGGGCCTGTATAATATGGTGATAAGTTCAAAACTAACGAGTGGAATCGTTAAGGGTATTCTAAGCTTTGCGCCCGAACGTCATCTTCCTAAAATAGCATCTGTTCCTTTGCGTAAGTGGTTTCAACGGAAAGATAAACCTTTTTCGGGGGGTAGTAAAGCGATTAAGTCGGTTTATTTCTTTTGTGATGAATTTACGAACTTCAATGAGGTTGAATTAGGAAAAACAGCTATACTTCTTTTAGAAAAATTAGGTTATGAGGTATTGATGATTCCCCATTCTTTTTCGGGAAGAGCTTTACTTTCTAAAGGAATGCTTAGGGAAGCGAAAAAACTCGCTAATAAGAATGTTGAAGTTTTCAGAGATCGTCTGAATACAAATACTAAATTGGTAGCTGTAGAACCCTCTACGATTTTAACGTTCAGAGATGAATATGTAGATCTGGTTGACGAAGGATTAATAGCAGATGCGGAACGGATTGCACCATTGGCATTGACCATTGAAGAGTTTATATTTGAAGAGTATCAAGCGGGTAATATTTCATCCAGTCAATTTGAGTCTAAGGAAGAAGAGATATTATTGCATGGACATTGTCAACAAAAGGCTTGGGGGTTGCTACCAACAGTTGCTAAGATGTTGTCAATTCCTTCTCAGTATAAGGTTAAAAATATCCCATCTGGCTGTTGTGGAATGGCAGGGTCATTTGGTTATGAAAAGGAGCACTATGATCTATCTATGAAAATTGGTGAGTTAGTTTTGTTTCCTGCCGTTCGGAATAAATCTGAAACTACTATTATTGCAGCTCCGGGTTCAAGCTGTAGGCATCAGATCCAGGATGGTACGGGTATATCTGCAAAACATCCTGTAGAGATACTCTATAAAGCATTAAAATAAACATGGCCGGTTTTTTTAAATCGGCCATGTTTATTTTAATTTTAGGATTTTTTATTTTTTAGCATCTTCTAATGCTTGCGTATTTAATTTAACATATTCTTGGTTGTCAGCAGCTTTTGCCATTGCAAGACCTTCCTCTGCAGCTTTAACGGCACCTGCTTTGTCTCCAGCTTTCGCTAATACTAGAGATTTCCAATATTTAATATGTGGAGCTTGTGTATTTCCTTTATCTGCTTCATTAATCCATTCTACTGATTTCTTAATATCAATGTTGTTACTGAAATAATACATGGCAGCCTGGAAATAAGGTTTTTTCTCACCTTTCATAGCTTCATCTATACCTGCTAAGATTTCTTCTTTTTGATCTACAGAAATATTGAAAGAAACTCTTGTGTTCTCCCAGCTTAAAGCTAAATCTGTACTTTGTTCAAGCACATCTTCAAATTCAATGGTAAAAGTTTCAACGGGAGATGCTAGTGTTTTAGGTTTTACTTTCACCCTCAATACATCATCTGCTTTGTCATAGGTGTAAGCGCCCCATTGTTTCGCGTTATTATTGAAGATAATAGTCCACTCAGTTTTTCCGGGAATTGTGAATAAAGCATATGTCCCTGCAGGGAGCTTCTGACCTTCGATCATTACTTCCGAAGGGAAAGTTATGTTAGTAGCGTTATTAGCGCCGGTACGCCAAATCTGATCATATGGAACCAGGCCTCCAAAGATTGTTCTTCCCTTGGCGCTTGGACGTTGGTAAACCACACTGATTTGCTCTATCCCTAGATCTTGTAGGATAAATTGTGTACTACTTGCTTGAGGTAATTTTAATTGAGCCTCTGCTTGAGTAGCCGTAAATAAAAGTCCTGCCGCAACAAGAATCGTTAATGCTAATTTTTTCATAATCATTTTAATAGAATACTCCCGAAGATAAGAAACAACTCTAAAAAAACAATGGAGTTAGTTATCTAACTCCATTTTCTATTTATTTTAAGCTTGTACTTTTTTTCTGATTTTGTGTCCTGCAATTGAATAATACAGAATAAACAAGTAACAAGGCAATGCAATCCAATATGCTTGATGTGCTCCTACTGAATGAGATAGCCAACCATACAGTAATGGTATTACGGCTCCCCCAGCAATGCCCATTACCAGAATTCCGGAAGCGGCACTGGTAAATTTACCAACACCTTTTAGTGCTAAAGGCCAGATGGCAGGCCAAACTAAAGAGTTTGCCAATCCTAATAAACCTACTAAAGTTAGTGATACCATTCCATCGGTAATGGTAATACCTATTGTTAAAATAATCCCCAGAATAGCACAAAGTTTCAATGCTGTTTCCTGAGCAAGATATTTTGGAATGGCAATAATTCCGATGATATAACCAACCACCATAGATCCCATGGTAAATGCGGTGAAGAATTTTGCAGTGTTTAAAGGAATGCCTAAGAAAGTTCCGTAAGCAATGATGGTATCACCTGCTAAAACTTCCACTCCCACGTATGCGAATAGTGCAACAAAGCCTAGCAAAACGTGAGGGAAATCAAAGATTGAGTGTTTGTTTTCTGTTACTTTGTGATGTTCAGCATCTTCTTCTTCATCTCCTTTTACTTCAGGTAAATTAGATTTTGAGATCCAAAAAGCAAGTGCAAGTAAGACAATGACAATACCAATATATGGGTTAACTACTTGAAGAGCAATCTTATCTAGTGCGATTGCGGACTCTTCAGGAGTCATACTTGCTAATTGATCTTTGACTTTATCTGCTTCTCCAAGTTTCAGGAAGTATCCTAAAATGATTGGAGCCAGTGCACCGGCGAACTTGTTACAGATACCCATTATACTTATCCTTCGGGCGGCAGTTTCTACTGGTCCTAAGATGGTGATATAAGGATTGGAGGCTGTTTGGAGAATAGCTAATCCACCTCCCATAATAAACAGGCCTAACAGGAACAGTAAATAAGTCCTTGAAAAGGCTGCCGGGATAAATAACAATGCACCTACAGCCATAATCCCTAAGGAAACAGCCATACCATTTTTAAAACCGAATCGATTTAAAACCCACGTGGAAATTGGGGCCATAACGAGGTAGGCAATATAGAAAGCAAAGGTTACAAAGTAGGATTGAACTTCGGTTAATTCACATGCAATTCTTAAATACGGAATTAAAAGGGAGTTTAACCATGTCGCAAAGCCAAAAATGAAGAACAAAGATCCAATAATGATCATTGGCCCTACGGTAGATTGATTATTTTGATTATTCATAAATTTGATTTACAAATTAATAATTAAGGTAGCCACAAGGCTAATAAAATATTTCGATATATTAAAACTGAATTTGCAATGCAATCGTTTGCTTCCCGAATAAAAAAGAAGTTACGAAAGTAATGTCTCTTATTAAAGACTAAACTTTATCATTAAATTATCCTAATTTGATAGTTGTTGGGTGGATATTACGGCAATTTTTAGGCCTTGGGTATCTTTATTACAGCGATGGTTAGCCTTGAGATGCAGACTAATTGATTTCTTTCGTTATGGATTTGAATGTCCCATACATGTGTTGTTTTACCGATATGGTAAGCTTTACACGTAGCCCTAACCACACCTTTGGTCACAGGTCGAATGTGATTTGCATTAATTTCTAAACCAACTCCGGTCCATACATCAGAATCCATCACCATATTGGACGCGATACTTCCTACCGATTCTGCCAAAACAACAGAAGCACCTCCATGTAATAAACCATAAGGTTGCTTTACTTTCTCTGTTATTGGCATTTCGGCGACTAAAGAGTCAGGGGTAATAGATACAGCTTTAATATCTAAAAAACCGGTCATGTTAATGGCAAAAATGCGGTTAATTTCTTCTAGGTTATATTCTCTATACCACATCGCCGTTGAGTTTTTGGTCTTTAAGGTATCGTGAATTTAAAAGTGTGACATGATGGTTCAAGTGGCCGGCAATAATATACAGGAACGCACGGACACTTATTAAGCGATCTGAAGCCATTCCTTTTCTATTTAATTCAGTTTCATCGAATGAATTAAATAAGTACATGTTAGATTTGCGTAGATGAATAAATTCAGCAGCTATATCAGCGAGAATTCGATTGTTGTGGTGACTATTCGTCACAAATTCATCTTGTTCAAAGGGAGCTAAAGCAGTCATGTCATTTCTGGCAAAACGGAGAGCTCTATAGGTCATAATTCGTTCAGCATCTAAGATATGACAAAGGACTTCTTTGATCGTCCATTTACCTTCTCCGTAGCTGAATGTGCCCAATTCTTCAGGGATATTCGCAATAAATTCCGGGAATGTATCGATTTGTTTATTCAACTCTTCCATAACGTCACCCGTTATGGTTTCGATATAATCATTGAAAATCGCCGGATATTCGTCAGATTTGAGTGGGTTCATAGCGTAAATTACTTTTTAATACGATTCTAAATGTTGTGCCTTTTCCTATTTCGGATTCTTTCACAAATATGTGTCCTCTGTGATAATATACCATACGCTTCGTTAAACTCAGTCCTAATCCCCACCCCCGTTGCCTTGTAGTATATCCTGGTTGAAAGATAGTTTCCCAATTGGATCTTGGTATTCCCTTTCCAGTATCGCTAATGTCTATAAAAATTTCTTCTTTTGCAATGTTTTCTGAAATGTTAACGGTAATCCGACCTTCTCCTTCAATGGCATTCACAGCATTTTTCAGGAGATTTTCTATAATCCAGTCAAACACCTGAACGTTTAATTTCGCTTCGATTTGTTCATCTCCAATCAGTTCAAACGTAATCCGTTTACTGGTTCTCACTTTAAAGTAATTGACATAATCCTCGACGATTTTATAGATAGTCTGGTTGGATAAAGAGGGAGTAGAACCGATTTTGGAAAATCGATCTGCAACAATTTCTAACCGCTGCACATCCCTTTCCATTTCATCTAATAAGGAATTGTCTATGCCCTCATAAGTTGTTCTAGCGAGCTCAAGCCAACCCATCATAGAAGATATGGGTGTTCCGAGTTGATGTGCCGCTTCTTTGGCCATCCCAACCCATACCAAATTTTGTTCGGAATCACGTATTGAATTGAAAACAGTGTAGGCCAGCACTAAAAAGACAGCAATTAAAGATAATTGCAGATATGGAAAAATACGAAGCTGATTCAAAGCCGCTGAATCATGGTAATAAACTAACCATTTCTCACCAGTATCTAAGGAAATTTGAATCGGAGGGTGGGACTTTTTCATTTTCTCCAATTGCTTTTCAAAATATGGCGGATCATAGACCAGTAAATTGGCACTGTCTTGAGCGGAAGGATGAATATTGGTTTTTGTACTATCCAGATCTCTCCAGAAAATAATATCTCCTGACTCCTTGGTTATGATAGCCGGCAGGCTTAAACTGTCTCTAACGGCATAGATAAAACTTATGAATTGATCGTCTATATCCGGCATGGTAACAATACTCTGTGTACTCATTGCCCAAACTTCTGCTTTAGTACGTTCTGATTTGGATAGATTTTTTACTAAATAATTAGTATATAAGAGTGAAGCCGCAGCAATCAAGGCTGCAAATAAGAATAGAAAAAACTTCCATTGTTGTTTGTTGTACCGATATGGGTGTTGCTTCATAAATATTTGTGAGAACCAAAATAATCATTTTCCCTATGCTTCGAGAAAGAAAAGTAATAAATGCTTAATTTTGTGAATATGAGTTCACATAAAAAAGTAAGGGTGCGTTTTGCGCCAAGTCCTACCGGCGGATTACATTTAGGCGGCGTTCGTACCGCTTTGTTCAATTATCTTTTTGCAAAGCATCATCAGGGAGATTTTATTTTACGCGTTGAAGATACGGATCAAACGCGTTTTGTACCTGGTGCTGAAGAATATATTATGGAATGTTTGGCCTGGTGTGGTTTAATTCCTGATGAAAGTCCGAATAATCCCGGTCAATATGGACCTTACCGTCAAAGTGAGCGGAAACCTTCTTATAGAAAATTTGCTGAGGAACTTGTTGAGAAAGGATATGCTTATTACGCTTTTGATACTGCGGAGGAGCTCGATGAGCAGCGTAAATTATACCCTAATTTCCGCTATGCTCATGATAACCGTCTTAAGTTAAGGAATTCTCTTTCCTTAGGTAAGGAAGAAACGGATCGTTTATTGGCTGAAGGTGCTCCTCATACAATACGTATCAAGATGCCTGAAGATGAGGTTGTCTCTTTCGATGATTTGATTCGTGGTCGGGTTAGTTTTGAAACGAAGCTGGTGGATGATAAGGTTTTATTGAAGGCAGATGGAATGCCGACTTATCACTTAGCTGTTGTTGTTGATGATAAGGCGATGGAGATCTCTCATGTTTTCAGGGGAGAAGAATGGTTACCTTCAGCGCCGGTACATATCCTTTTGTGGGAATATTTAGGTTGGAAGGCTGAGATGCCTGATTGGGCACATTTGCCACTGATTCTAAAACCTGATGGTAACGGAAAATTGAGTAAAAGAGATGGGGACCGCCTCGGGTTTCCCGTATATGCGATGAACTGGCAAGATCCGAAGACAGGTGATTTAACCATAGGTTTCCGTGAGCGTGGATTTTTACCGGAAGCATTTGTTAACATGTTAGCTTTGTTAGGTTGGAATGATGGTACCGAGCAGGAAATTTTTAATATCAATCAATTGATTGAAAAATTTTCGGTTGATCGGATCAGTAAAGCGGGGGCAAAATTTGATTTCGAAAAAGCAAAATGGTATAACCAGGAATGGATTAAGCTGGCTCCGAATAGTGAATTGTTGCCGGCCGTAAAAGCTGTATTAGCAAAACACAATATAAATCTTACGAATTATAGCGATAATTTTATAGAATCTATTCTTGATTTAGTCAAAGAAAGATTAACTTACATTGAAGATTTTTGGGAACAAGCTTCTTTCTTTTTTCAAAAACCTGAAACCTATGATATAGATGCAGTAAAACCTAAATGGAACGAGGACAAAACGGCTTTCTTTATTAAGATGTCAGATTTATTCCAAGATCAACAGGAGTGGAATGCTGTTTCATTGGAACCATTATTTAAGGAGAAGATTACAGCATCCGGCATGAAGATGGGTGAACTAATGATGCCTTTCCGTATCATGTTAGTTGGCGGGAAATTTGGTCCGGATGTATTTAAGATTGTAGAGGTTTTAGGAAAAGAAGAGGTGATTGAACGTATTAAAAGTGCGGTTCCAAAATTCCAAAATTAATTAATCGACACTAAATCACATTTTATGAAACAACTAACTAAACTGATTTTTAGCTACTTAGCTATTGCTGTGCTTATTTTTTCATCTTGCTCTAGTACTTCACCTATTACAAACGGAGCGTCCAAAGCGAAAGGCCCTTTCCCTGAGGAAAAATTAGGATGGAAATTAGGGACACAAGCTTATACCTTTCGTCTATTCTCATTTGCAGAAGCATTAGATAAAACTGCCGCTGCAAACCTTCGTTTTGTTGAGGCATTTCCGGGACAAACTATTGGTGCAGGAAGTTCTGAGAAAATGACTTATGAGTTATCTGCTGAAGGAAGGCAATTGGTGAAGAAATTATTAAAAGAAAACGGGATTACACTTCATGCCTATGGGGTTGTGGGTGCGAAAGATGAAGCAGAATGGGAAAAGGTTTTTCAGTTTGCTAAAGATCTTGGTATTGAAGTTTTAACAGCGGAGCCTGGAGAAGAGCAATTAGATTATCTTTCTAAGTTATGCGATAAGTATGACATTAAGATCGCTATTCACAATCACCCTGATCCATCGCATTACTGGAATCCGGATGTATTATTAAAGGCAATAGCAGGTAAAAGTTCACGTATTGGAGCTGCAGCTGATGTAGGCCACTGGATGAGGTCAGGATTAAATCCCATTGAGCAATTAAAGAAGTTAGAAGGTCATATTTTTCATCTTCATTTCAAGGATTTGAATGAATTTGGAAGTAAGAATGCACATGATGTAATTTGGGGAACCGGTAAATTAGGTTTGAAAGAAGTTCAGGCAGAATTGAAACGTCAAAACTTCAAAGGCATGTTTTCTGCAGAATATGAATATAACTGGGAAAATAGTCTACCGGATGTTACGGAAAGTGTTGTAAATTTTAGAGCAGCACTTTAGACAAAATATAGAAAGGGAGTAGCGAAAGTTTCTCCCTTTTTCTTTTAGAAATAGGTAAAATAATATTTAAATAAAATTGACAGGTTCTTATTTGCTTCACGAAAGGATAAAGAAATTATAGATTGGATTGGTAAAGATTTTCCAATAGTAAAAGCGAAAGAAAAAGTGAAGCAGTAATTAGAAAAGTATATTTAGTAAAAATAATAGAATTCAATTTTAGTATTGCCCGTTAAATTGTTTAATGACTTTTCGGGGAGAATGGGCTTCTTTCCAGATTTCAATTTTGTAATAATCTTGGGGTGTATTTTTTAAATAAGGTTCACTGATGAGGTAGGATGAAACCCTTACCCTATAAACATCTTTATCTAATGGTATCGCTAATTCAACTGAACTAGTGGGGCAATCCTGAATTTCCATGATTCCCGATTTTACTGCTATACTTGCTTCCACAATGTGTTCTGCAGAGGCGTCAATAGTTGGGTTGGGATCATTAAGTATTATTAATTCTCCTTTTACAGTGGTAAAATCATTTTCAATTTGTACTCCTAGAAACCCCTCATCGTAGGCTAATCGATCATTCAATGCCTCATTACTCCAAAATTCGGTTTCACTACTATCTCCTATAGTCCCTTGATCCACAATATAGAATTGCCCGTACTGTGTAAAAAAGTCTAAGTTGTACTTCATAATTTCGAAAAGTTATTAAGGGAACTAAAATAAATAATTTTTTCAGGATGTTATTATTTAATTGATAAAAAAATAATTGATAGACAAATTAAATTATGATTTATTAATTCTATTAAACTGTAGTAATTGTGTGTTCTTTTTAAGAAATAAAACTACATAAATGATTGAGTTAAAGTTAATATGATTTTTTATAATAAGTTTCAGATAACTATAGTGGGGGTTGGGATTAATTGTGATAAGTTAGCGGTTACTTTTAGGAGGTGTTTATTGTGATTTGATAATAAAGAACGCTTAAATGTTATTTATAGGAAAATCCTTGTTTTTTAATTTTAAATCTACTTGTCACAATAAGTTTAACTAAATAACTCATTTATATCTTCTTTTGTTAACGATTTAACAAAAGATTCTTCAGTACTTATCAGGGAAGTGGCAATTTTCTTCTTCATTCCTTGCAGGGCGAGTATTTTCTCTTCGATTGTATCTTTAGCTATGAATTTATAAATGAAAACATTTTTAGTTTGTCCTATTCGATGACTTCTATCAATTGCCTGTTGTTCAACGGCGGGATTCCACCATGGGTCTAAGATAAAGACATACTCGGCTTCGGTCAGGTTTAAACCTACTCCACCTGCTTTAATCGATATTAGGAAAACCTGAATATCTTCGTTCTCTTTAAACTCTTTTACTGCAGTTTTCCTATCATTTGTAGAACCGTCTAAATATGCATATTTGATAGCATTTTTGTCGAAATGCGCTTTGAAAATCTGGAGATGCTTTACGAATTGAGAAAATATCAATACTTTATTACCTTCCTCCAGAATAGACTGCATTGTTTCAATTGCAGCATCAAATTTGCCGGATCCGTCTTTGTACTGACTGTCAATCATTGCAGGATGGTTAGCCAATTGTCTTAATTTTGTAAGACCCTGTAACAAGGCAATTTGAGAGGCTTTTCCTGAGAATGCACCATCTAATATTGCATTACGATATTCTGATTTAACGGTCTCATAATACTCTTGTTGTTCATCTGTCATGCTACAATAAAAAATCTGTTCAGATTTTGGTGGTAATTCTGTGGCAACCTGCGTTTTTGTTCTTCTTAAAACAAAAGGTTTTATGATGGCCTGAAGCTTTTTGGCTTTTTCCTCATCCTTCTTTTTTTCGATGGCTTGAACAAACTCCTTTTGAAAATAGGTATAGGTGCCCAATAAGCCTGGGTTTACAAATGACATTTGTGACCAAATATCTGAGACAGAGTTCTCAACAGGAGTACCACTTAATGCAAGTTTGTTTTTACCCTTTATATGTTTTATAGCAGCAAAAGATTTCGACCGAGGGTTTTTGATGTTCTGGCTTTCATCTAAAATGATGTAATTAAAGTAGAAACCAGCTAATAATTCATCATCAATTCTGGCAACTCCATAAGTTGTTATCACTAAGTCAAAATGGCTAAAGGCAAAACTGTCTTTACTTCTGTAAGTTCCGGTATGCAATAAAACCCGAAGCTGTGGAGTGAATTTCTCAGCTTCTTTTTGCCAGTTGAATATTAAAGAAGTAGGAACAATCAGAAGAGAAGTTCTGGGTTGGTCCGGATGCTGGGGGTACTCTTTTTGCTGTTGCAATAATGCTAAAGTCTGGATAGTTTTTCCTAAACCCATGTCATCGGCCAGTAACCCTCCAAACCTATATTCCTGAAGAAAATGGAACCAATTGTATCCGGCCTTCTGATAAGGTCGCAATGAACCCTTAAATCCTTTAGGAGGATCTATGTCAGCTATTTCATCAAATTCTCCAAGCCGATTTAGTTTTCTTTGCATACTCACTTGGGTGTGCTCACTTATCTCGTTTAAAAGTCCTATATGGGCTCTGTTTAATCTGAACCCCTCTTTTTTAGTGGAAAAGTGAAACAGATGCTCATATTGAGAAAACCATTCCTGAGGGATTATTGCTATCTCTCCGTTGGGTAGCTCGAATTCCTGAATTTTATGGAGAATATGCTGACGAAGATTAATGAAAGGAATTTCATATTCTCCAAAATGAACAATAGCACTTATATCAAACCAATCATTTTTCTCATTGATTTCAATACTGATTGAAGTTTTTCCAATTAAGAATTTTTTATCGTTTTCACTCTGTGTAATATGAAAACCATTTTCTTTTAACTCCGATATATGCTCGTTAATCCATTCAATGCTGGAGATCCGATTGCCAATAGCAGTCTGTTTTGGAATGTAAGAACCAAATAATGAATCGTTCTTTTGTAAGCCAAGTTGTTCGAGGAATTTTGCTTTATTTTCTTCCCATTGTATAGATCTTTTTATTCTAAAAAATTGATGCACTTGATCTTCTTTGTCGAATACATATCTTACTGTTACCGGATGTTTTGCAGTGGCAGGGAAATTATACTCTCCGTATTGAAAGCAAAGTTGTAGTTGGGATTCTTGTTCCGGCTGATAAATTATTCGAAGTTGAGGGATGGCTTGTTCCCTATAAGGAATTATGTCTAATCCTTCAGCATACACATTGTGTTTCTCAATGAGATGTGTAACAAAACTTTCAAAATATTTCTTCTCGGTATTTCTTGGTATTGATATATATCTTTTATTAAGAAATGGGGTAAGTTTTTTTCCTTCAAGTTCTTCGTCGAAATGGTAGAGAACATTATCTAATAATAACCATGCTTGCTGATTTACAATAACCTCGGCATTTTTAAACATAAATTCCATTCGGTGACCATCATATTTCAGGGTTGGGAAATAACGCGTTTCTGTTTCATTTCTTCGGAAGTGAAACAGAATGCTGGTAGGTTTCTCCGCTATTTTGAGTTCCTGATCTGCAGGATATCCATCTTTGCTCATTAGAAATAATGGTTTATTTCCAATATTATCCAGGATATTTAATATTCTTGTCTCTATTTTCGGTCTGATATGATCAAAGACTTTCTGATCGAATATTTTGGTAAAATAATCAGCGGGACGGATGGCCTTTTTATGGAAACGTTTGATAAGTTGGGTTTGTTCCATCTCATCACAAAATTGGATGAGTTTATAGTCCTTTTCATCAAGAGCGTCCGAAAATTGATCTACCGTATTACTAAAAACCCTTTTATAGGAAAGGGAATAGGATCCGTTCTGGTTTAAATACACTATATGGGGCTCGATGAGATAACCCAGATAAGGGTGCATCCCTAAAGAGTAAACCAAACGATAAGTAGTTAATGTATCAACCTGCTGCATCCAATAGATTCTGCTAGAAAAAGCTACTAATATACGTGTATTAGGTCTTTTTCCGCAAGATTAAGTAGGTTAAATTATTATGAAATTTTGATTTTACCTTGAAATACCTGAATAGCCGGACCTGATAAGTAAACGTTACTAAATTGATGAGCTTGTTTATGGAAGGAAATATGTAGTTGTCCTCCTAAAACACGAATTGGTATCTCGAAATCTCCGTCCTTCCCTGACTTAAGCGCTACACTCATAGCGGATGCTACTGCTCCCGTGCCACAGGCATAAGTTTCATCCTCAACACCCCGCTCGAATGTACGAACAAAATATCCTGATCCTTCCTGTTGAATGAAGTTGACATTGATACCTTTTTCTTTATAGCTGTCATTATTCCGAATAGCATATCCATCTTTATAAACATCTTTGTTTTCTAGGTTTTCCACGAATTGAACATAGTGTGGGGATCCGGTATTGAGCACATAAGCCTCTCCATCCATACTGTATTGATTGACGTCAATCATACCAAGATTAATATTGTTTCCCTGAATGCTAGCAGCATGTTTTCCGTCGACTGCCAAAAAGACAGTGTCTTTGCTGATTATACCAAGATCTCTGGCAAAGGCTACTAAGCAACGGCCTCCATTTCCACACATCGTACCCTCTTTACCGTCAGCATTGAAGTAAAGCATTTGGAAATCATAATTATTTGTATTTTGAAGAAGCATGAGGCCGTCAGCACCAATTCCAAACCTCCTGTCACAAAGATCTTTTATAAAAAGATGGTTTTCTGCATCAAATGAAGAGTTTCTGTTATCAATTAAGATAAAATCGTTTCCTGCACCTTGGTATTTATAAAACGTAAGTTCTTTTGACATTTTGTTGAGATTGTGCTGTAAAATTAATATTCTTGTTACAATTAACCGAGTTTTTGTTAAATCATGTTAAATGTTTTACAGAGTTGCCTTTTGTTAACATTATTTAACTGACAAAACTTGTCATCGCTATACGAATGGTATTACATTTGACTTAGCAAACATGAATTAAAAAAGTTTAGATTATTCAAAGATATGAAAAAGATAGGAGCAACATTATTAGCAGCCATCATTGGAGGAGCCATTGCCGTAGGCGGGTTTAAGCTCTTTGAATCCAAACAGATGGACAACATGACGTTTGAGGAACGTCAAAAAGTATATTATGCAAGCAATCCCGGCGAGGAAATTTTATCCTCAACAGGGAATCCGGATTTTACGCAGGCATCGGCTGCGGTTTCACCAGGAGTAGTACATATTCAAGTAACGATAAATTCCCGTAGATCTCAAGGTGGCGGAGGGTCACCCTTCGATATGTTTGAAGAATTTTTTGGAGTTCCACAACAACGTAGAGGACAATCCCGTCCGGCCACAGCTTCAGGTTCGGGAGTGATTATTTCACCGGATGGTTATATTGTCACCAACAATCACGTAGTAGAAGAAGCGGATAAAATTGAAGTTATCCTAACAGACAAGCGTAAATTTGAAGCTAAGGTAATTGGTCGTGATCCGAATTTTGATTTAGCTTTAATTAAAGTTAGTGGTACGAATCTACCTATTGTGAAATTAGGAAACTCTGATAATGTACAAATTGGTGAATGGGTATTAGCAGTGGGTTATCCTCTTGGATTGCAGTCTACTGTTACCGCCGGTATTATTAGTGCTAAAGGACGTAGAATTGGTATTTTGGATGAGCCAACGCAACAAAGAGGTTATGGTATGCAACAAGAAGAGCAAATGGTCAGTAATGCCGTTGAATCGTTCTTGCAAACAGATGCTGTAATTAATAAAGGTAATAGTGGTGGCGCATTAGTAAATGCCAGAGGTGAATTGATAGGTATAAACTCTGCCATTGCATCCCCTACAGGAACTTATGCGGGCTATGGATTTGCTATTCCGATTAACTTAGCAAAGAAAATCGTAGATGATTTCAAAGAATTTGGTAGTGTTAAACGTGGATATGTAGGAGTAACCTTTACAGAAATTAATGATGCATTACGTGAGGAAACAGGAATTAAAGATGTGAATGGATTATATGTTCGTGATGTTATTAAGGGTGGTGCTGCTGAATCTGCCGGAATTAAATCAGGTGATATTTTGACAAAAGTTGAGGGAAGAGTAATCTACAGTACTCCTGACTTACAGGAATATGTAGCTAGATTACGTCCTGGAGACAAAGTGAAAATTACCTACAAACGTGAAGGTAAGGAAAAAGAAGTCACATTGACTTTAAAAGGTGAGGAAGCTAAAGCTAAGGCAGAAGATGAAAAATCAAGTGCTTCAGCGACTGAGATCTTTAATAAATTAGGAGCTAGTTTTGTTCCTGCTTCTGATGCGCGTAAAAAAGAATTAGGAGTTAACTCAGGAGTTGTCGTTTCCCAAGTGCATAGAGGAGGTGTTTTTGAATACTTTGGTGTTGAGAGGGGGTTAGTGATTACACAGGTTAACGGAAAACCAGTTAATAATGTAGACGATGTTGAGGCGGCATTAGGTAATACTCGTAGAGATATAGTTCGTATTACAGGTGTGCCTGACAGAGGTCGTACAGTGGAAATTAATGTTCCATTAAATTACTAGTAGTACAACCAGATACAAGAAAAGGGATGTATACGCATCCCTTTTCTTGTATCTGATAATTTGTAATTAGAAACGATGAAGGCAGCTTCCATCATCTTATGTTGATTACCTGACATCTATTTTCTCTAGATAATGCTATATTTGAAACCATGAGGATATTAATGGTATGCTTAGGAAATATTTGTCGCTCACCTTTGGCTCATGGGATTATGGAGTATATGGTAAAGAGCAATCACTTGGATTGGGAAATTGATTCTGCGGGGACAGGGGATTGGCATGTAGGTCAGGCTCCGGATAAAAGATCTATCCAAATTGCTAAGGAAAGAGGTATCGATATTTCGGGGCAAAGAGCTCAATTGTTTGAAGCAACATTCTTTGAGAAATATGATCATATTCTTGTGATGGATCGACAAAATTATGATGATGTTGTTTCGATGGCAAAAAATGAGGAGGATAGAAATAAAGTTACTTTGTTTCTTCCGGATGATATTGTTCCTGATCCTTATTATGATTCCAATATGTTTATTCCGGTTTTTGAGCTAATAGAAGGTCGTTGTAAACAACTCATACAAGATTGGGCAGAATAATTTATGGCAATATTCAGATATATAACAGTATTAGTGTTATAGTTGTCATAAAAAATATTTTCAGTACGAAAAAGAAAAATGCAAGCAGCAGAAATAAATAAAAAATGGGCGGTTCTGCAAGGAGCGATCGCTAGCAATTTTGATACAGATATCCCTGATATAAAAGTCATGTTATTTTTGATTGGCGTTCAGGAATTAGGAAAGGGAGCTCAGGAATTCTCTAAAAGGGAAAAAGAAGAGCTTATGCATATTGCGAATTGCCGGTTATTTAGTAGTCTTGGTTTTTACGAACTTGAAGGACAGGATGACCAGGGTTGGCCGCATTGGAAATTGGTGAAACCTATTCCGAACTATACCCTTATGGAGCAGGAGATGATTATCAAATCCTTGATAATTGATTACTTTGAAGATTTAAATTTCATTTAATATATGAGAAAATTTTGTTTGTTGTTTGCCTTTGTATTGGGGCTGACGTTTGTGTATGCACAAACCCCTACGAATTATTATGTAGAAGTAAAAACCAATAAGGGAAATGGTATTATAAAACTGTACAATGAAACCAGGAAACATCGGGATAACTTTGTAACACTTGTTAAAGAGGGGTACTATGATTCTTTGTTGTTTCACCGGGTGATTCATAATTTTATGATTCAAGGCGGGGATCCCGACTCGAGATACGCTGGAAGCAGACAGCAATTAGGTAATGGAGGACCTGATTATAAAATACCGGCGGAAATTCAAACAGATATTATTCATAAAAAGGGAGCATTAGGAGCAGCAAGAGATAATAACCCCGCAAAGGAATCTTCGGCGTCTCAATTTTATTTGGTGCAAGGAAGAGTGTTTTCTGAAGCTGCCCTGGATTCTTTAGAAAAATTTAGATTAAAAGGGAAGAAGTTGAGCCCCCTACAACGCGAAACATATACTACGATTGGTGGGACGCCACATTTAGATGGTGAATACACGGTATTCGGCGAGTTAATAGAAGGTATCGGATTGATCGATAGTATTGCAAATGTGAAAACTGATGATAATGATCGTCCATATAATGATGAACGCTTTGCAATGAAATTATTAGATAGAAGACAAGCCTTAGATTTAGAACGTAAATTGGAAGGATTGCCTCCTAAGAAAGGTTTTTTTACAAAGATAATGGATTCAATGAAGTCCAAATATTACAAACTTCCTTAATATGAAGATTATTACTTACAATGTGAATGGGATACGTGCTGCCTTAAAGAAGGGTTGGTTGGAATGGCTCAAAGGCGAGAACCCGGATGTGATTTGCATTCAAGAAATTAAAGCAAACCTTGATCAGGTTCCTGAAGTGGTACTACTTGAAGAGCTCGGTTATGAACATTATTGGTATCCCGCACAGAAAAAAGGCTATAGTGGTACGGCAATTTTCACTAAAATTACTCCCAATCATATAGAATATGGATGTGGACATGAAGATTATGACTTTGAGGGTAGGGTAATTCGTGCTGATTTTGATAAAGCTTCCGTTATGAGTGTCTACTTTCCTTCGGGAACAACAGGTGACGTGAGGCAAGAATTTAAATATAAATTCCTGGATGATTTTCAACTATATAGCAATGATTTATTAAAAGAGAAACCAAACCTTGTGGTCTGTGGAGATTTTAATATTTGTCATAGAGCTATTGATATTCATAATCCTAAATCCAATGCAAATAGTTCCGGATTCCTTCCTGCCGAACGTGAATGGATGGAAAACTTTATTAATTCTGGTTATACCGATTCCTTTAGACATTTAAATCCTGAACCTCATCATTATACCTGGTGGTCTTATCGCGCCGGTGCCAGAAGTAGAAATTTAGGCTGGCGTATTGATTATAATATGGTATCAAACAACTTAAAAGATAGTATTAAGTCCAGTCGGATTATCTCAGAAGCAGTTCATTCGGATCATTGTCCCGTAGAGTTGATCCTTTCATAAAAAAGACAAAAGCAGAGTAAGCAGCTCTGCTTTTGTCTTTTTTAAGATTATTAATCCTTTCACCCCACGGAAGGGAGCCAAGTTCTTTCTTTAAATTCTAATTTTCTTATAAAAGAATAAAACTCTATTACAAACCCTATTTATTAAAATATATTATATATAATATTGTAAATTATTAGATTATTAACAATATTTTAGTCGTTATATTGATTCATTCGTAAAATGAAGAAGCCTATATTAGTCATCAAATTCGGGTCAGCAGCTATCACAACAGATGGTGAAATTGATGAAAGAATTGTTTTGGAAATTGCAAGACAATGTGCCCAATTACAATCTAAATACAATATTGTTATCGTATCCTCAGGTGCAGTTGCGGCAGGTAAGAAGTTTATTCCTAAGTATTCTGGAACTTTAGCACAGAAAAAGGCTGCTGCGGCTATTGGAAATCCACTTTTGGTGAGAACTTATGGTACTTATTTTAAACCTTATAAAATTGCATTGGCCCAAAGTTTATGCGAACGACATCATTTTGCGAATCGAGGACAATTCTTACAATTAAAGAGTACTTATGAAACACTTTGGAAGAATAACGTAATTCCTATTGCAAATGAAAATGATGTGGTGAGTAATAAGGAATTGAAGTTTTCAGATAATGATGAGTTAGCAACTTTAATAGCTGCAGGCTTTGGAGCCGAACAAATTTTATTTAGCACTTCTGTTCCAGGAGTCTTAGATGAAAAAGGAGAGGTAATCTCAGAATTAAAAGTTATCGATAAAGCGGCTTTAGCACTGGCTAGAGAAGAGAAATCCAGTGTGGGGTTGGGAGGAATGATATCCAAATTGAATTTTGCAAGATTAGCGACTCAAATGGGAATTCAAACAGTGATATTCTCCATGAAAACAGATGATGGTATTTTGAAAGCAATAGCCGGAGAGACTGGAACAAGATGTTTAGCACAAACAAAGAAGTTGTCATCAAGAAATAAATGGCTTGCAAGCGGGAGTTTAATTACGGGGCTATTACAAGTCGATAAAGGAGCACTAACAGCGCTTAAAAAAAGGAAAAGTTTATTGGCTGTAGGTGTAAATAAGATTATACAGGATTTTGAAATTGGAGAAGTTTTTCAGATTGCGGATGAAGATCATGTAATACATGCGGTAGCTAAATCAAAGATTGATTCAAGGATATTGCGGGACAAATCAGAGAAAAAAAATATAGAAATCGCACATGCTGATGATATTGTGCTTTTATGATAAACAATATGGGAAAGACAATTTTACCTCAATTGGAGCAAAGCAGGAAGGCAAAAAGTGCTATTACTAAGCTGTCAATTGATCAAAAGATAACCATTTTAAATGCAATTGCCGAGGAATTGTTGGTCAACCGTTCGCTTATTCTTCAGGAAAACCAAAAGGATTTAGATAGAATGGACCCGCAGGATGCGAAGTATGATCGATTAAAGCTTACGGATGACCGTATAGAGGGATTAGCAGAGAGTGTGATGGCTGTATCCAAATTGGAAGATCCAACGGGTAAATTATTAAGTAAGACGATCCTTCCAAATGGTCTACTAGTGGAAAAGAAGACTGTTGCTCTTGGAGTGGTTGGCGTTATTTATGAGTCACGCCCGAATGTCACTATTGATGTGGCTGTATTGTGTATACAATCCGGGAATGTATGTTTATTAAGAGGTGGTTCTGATGCTTGGTTTAGCAATAACTGTTTAGTGCAATTAATTCAAAAGGTGTTGTTACGGTTTGGAAGCGATCCTAATATTGTTCAGCTTCTTCCTGCGGATCGTGAATTGGTGGGAGAATTGTTGGGTGCAACAAAATATGTAGATATTATTATTCCTCGCGGATCGCAGGGGCTTATTGATTTTGTAAGGGAAAACGCAAAGGTTCCTGTAATCGAAACGGGAGCCGGAGTTTGTCATACCTATGTAGATAAGACAGCAGATTTAGATCAGGCCGCCCGCATTGTTGCCAATGCTAAGATTTCGAGACCTTCCGTTTGTAATGCATTGGACAGTGTTCTTTTAGATAAAGAAATAGTTGATGATTTGGTTAAAAGATTAGCTCCATATTTTCAAGAGGCTGATGTACAGGTTTTAGCTGATGAAGCTAGCTATAAGGTCTGGTCACAGAATAATTACACTCATTTGGAAAAAGCAGAAGAAGCTGATTTTGGTAAAGAATATTTAGATTTAATATGTTCTGTGAAAGTGGTTTCGGGGATAGATGAAGCTTTACAGCATATTGCAAACTATTCATCCAAACATTCTGAATGCATTGTTTCCCGAGATTCTGAAAATATTACGAACTTTATGCAGTCCGTTGATGCTGCTGCGGTCTATTCAAATGCTTCTACTCGATTTACAGATGGTGGAGAATTTGGATTAGGTGCAGAAATTGGTATATCAACACAGAAACTCCATGCCAGAGGACCATTTGCTTTGGAAAAATTAGTGACCGAAAAATGGTTTGTAACCGGTAATGGACAAATTAGATAATTATGGGAATAAGATTTGAAAAAGACACGATCCTAAACTGGATAAATGAGATGGGAAAATTCTTGAGACTCTTGACAGATAGTTATGATGCATTCGATAAAGAAAAAGAACCAGTGGATATAGAAGGAGGTTATATGGACTTCTTCAAAAAGGATAGATCCTTTTTTCAGGAGGCAAATCTTCAACAAATAGAT
>JBEBRZ010000036.1:0-33864 GCA_040394615.1 Sphingobacterium mizutaii | reverse complement strand
GTGGTGCCAGCTGGATTCGAACCAGCGACACAAGGATTTTCAGTCCTTTGCTCTACCAACTGAGCTATGGCACCTTTTTTTTGACATGTCCGTTACCGAACTTGCGATGCAAATATACCGTCCTTTTTCGAATTCTAAAACTTTTGCCTTAATTATTTTTGGTTATTTATTCAAAGTCTTGATTTTGATTGAGATAAAATTACATCAAATAAACATTGTGAATAAGCAAATAACGGTATCTTTGCACTTCAATAAAATGTTATGAGTAAAAAAGGGAGAGTTTTGGTAGCTATGAGTGGGGGAGTTGACAGCTCTGTTGCTGCAGTTATGCTACATGAACAAGGATATGAGGTTATCGGAATTACGATGAAAACTTGGGATTATGCTAGTTCTGGCGGCTCTTCGAAGGAAACAGGTTGCTGTAGTTTAGACAGTATAAACGATGCAAGAACATTGGCTGTCAATTATGGTTTTCCGCATTATATCCTTGATATTCGTTCGGAATTTGGAGATTTTGTAATCGATAATTTTGTGGATGAATATATTGCTGGAAGAACCCCAAACCCATGTGTACTTTGTAATACCCATATAAAATGGGAAGCATTAATGAAACGTGCTGATAAGTTAGATTGTGAATTCATTGCTACCGGACATTACGCAAATCTTCGTTTACACAAAAACGGTCGTTACGTAATATCTAAAGGTAGAGATGATAATAAAGACCAATCCTATGTTTTATGGGGTGTTGCTCAAGAGAATTTAGCTAGAACACAATTTCCATTAGGAAGCTTTACCAAACAGGAAATTCGTCAGATGGCAATGGATATGGGGCAGAAAGAATTAGCTAATAAATCTGAAAGCTATGAAATCTGTTTTGTTCCTGATAACGATTATCGTTCGTTCTTAAGGCATAAACGACCTTCTCTGGATGAAGAGATTGGGTCAGGAAATTTTATTCTATCTGATGGGACGGTAGTTGGTAAACATATTGGATATCCCTATTTTACCATTGGACAACGTAAGGGATTGGGTATTGCATTAGGAAAGCCTATGTTTGTAATACAGATTCTGCCTGAATCTAATTCTGTCGTGTTGGGAGAAGAACATGAGCTGGAACGTAGCCAAGCATTTGTTCGTAATGTAAACTTAGTTAAATACGCCTCATTAGAGCAACCATTAGAAGCTGTAACGAAGATTCGTTATAAAGATCCGGGAGCCATTTCTACGTTGACACAACATGGAGATATGATGCAGGTGGATTTTAGTCATAACGTAAAAGGTATTGCCCCGGGACAATCAGCTGTATTCTATGAAGGAGATGATTTAATAGGAGGTGGTTTCTTAATGAAGACAGAAGACTAAAATTGAAAATATATTAAATAGAGAGGGCGATGTTTTATCAACATCGCCCTCTTTATTTAAATCCGGTTGTAATTAAGATAATTTTCCAACTTCTTGAGCTAGGTCGATAATCTTGTTAGAGTAACCCCATTCATTGTCGTACCAAGACACAACTTTCACGAAGTTATCATTTAAAGAAATACCAGCTTTAGCGTCGAAGATCGAAGTACGAGCATCTCCTAAGAAGTCAGTAGATACTACATCATCTTCAGTATATCCTAATATACCTTTTAATTCACCTTCAGAAGCTTCTTTCATTGCATTTTTGATGTCTTCATAGGAAGCAGCTTTGTCTAAGCGTACAGTTAAGTCAACTACAGATACGTCAGCAGTAGGTACACGTAAAGACATACCAGTTAATTTACCTTTAAGTTCTGGTAAAACTAAGCCAACTGCCTTAGCAGCTCCTGTAGAAGAAGGGATGATGTTTTGATAAGCACCACGTCCGCCTCTCCAGTCTTTAACTGAAGGACCATCTACTGTTTTTTGAGTAGCAGTTACTGCGTGTACTGTCGTCATTAAACCTTCAACGATTCCGAATTTATCGTTTAATACTTTAGCGATTGGTGCTAGACAGTTTGTTGTACAAGAAGCATTAGATACGATATTTTGATCTGCTTTTAAGTCTTTATGATTAACACCCATTACGAAAGTAGGTGTGTCATCTTTTGCAGGAGCAGACATAATAACTTTTTTTGCACCGGCATCGATATGTTTCTGTGCTGTTTCTTGAGTCAAGAAGAAACCAGTTGATTCAATAATAACCTCTGCACCTACTTCGTTCCATTTCAAATTCGCTGGATCTTTTTCAGCTGTAACACGGATAGTTTTTCCGTTTACTATTAAGTTACCGTCTTTAACTTCAACTGTACCGTCAAATTGACCGTGAGTTGAATCATATTTCAACATATATGCTAAGTAGTCTGGTTCAACTAAATCATTAATACCTACTACTTCGATATCACTACGTTTTACTGCAGCTCTGAATGCTAAGCGGCCAATGCGGCCAAATCCGTTAATTCCAATTTTCATTTTTTACTAATTTTTATTTATATAATATTTTACAAGGTTCTGTACAGGTTCCCTGATAATTGTGCCTACTGTTAAATGATTTTCTTTGATAATTTCTCTAAGCCAATCCGCGTAATTATTAGCTACCGAACCGGTGAAGTTTAAAGTTGCGTCAGGATATGATTCAGAAAGAGGAATTAGATAAGTTTTAACATAAGTCTCTAAGCCTTTTTTGATAATTCCCTCCATATAAGGGTCATCCTTGTTTTCCAGAATAAAGTCTGCAAAAGAAGTTAAGAAGATATTAGGGTTAGGAGTGTTATAGGTTTTATCTAAGATAATTTTTCGATCAATATTATGCTTATTAAGAAGTTTCTCACGAAATCCTTGTGGCATGACCTCAGTTAGGAAGTCTTTAAGGATATGTCTGGCTTGCCAGTTAGTAGAAGCTTCATCAGCTAGTATATAACCTAATCCATAATTATTTTCAACAATCTTTCTACCATTGTAATATGCAGCATTTGATCCGCTACCAATAATACCGATAATTCCCTTCTCATTTCCAAAGGTTGAAATAGCAGAAGCAAGCATATCATGACTTACCTTAACTTTTGCATTTTTAAAAAACTGAGTAAAGACCTTTTCAATCTTTTCCTGTCTTTCTTTAGAAGATGCTCCCGCACCAAAAAAATAAATCTTTCGGATGCGTTCGGCATTATTAATAAGCTGGGTATTTTTGTTCAGTAATTGATAAATGAAGCGTTCATCTTGTATATAAGGGTTTATGCCGGTTGTTCTGAATCCATGAAGAACTCTTCCTTTCTCGGCTAATCGCCAATCGGCAAATCTTGATCCACTAAATACGACTGCAATCATAAGCTTAAATATTCATTACTTCGGCAATAGTAACAAGTTCTTCGTCTAATTTAAATTCCTTGCCACGCAAAGCTTCTTCCAGACTAGTTGCAACCATCTTACTTCCACGGATTCCTACCGTTGAATTTCTATTACCATTTAATAATTCATTGACTGCGAAATATCCCATTCTGGTTGCAAGAACGCGGTCAAAACTGCTTGGGGACCCTCCACGTTGTAAATGTCCTAATATACTAACTTTTGTGTCATAGAAATCAAATTTTTCTTTGACCCGCTTAGCTACATAATAGGCACCTCCATTTTTATCACCTTCTGCAACAATTACAATCATGGATGTCTTATTTCGTTCCTTTGCAGTTTCTAACATATCAATTAATTCATCAATAGCTGTTTCTTTCTCAGGCAACATAATTGCTTCAGCACCACCAGCTACACCCGCATTTAATGCTATGCAACCGGAATCTCTTCCCATTACTTCAACGAAAAATAATCTGTTATGTGATGCCGCTGTATCTTTAATTTTATCAATAGCTTCAATAACCGTGTTATTTGCTGTGTCAAATCCTAAAGTATAATCGGTACCAAAGAGATCATTATCTATTGTTCCGGGGATACACATTACAGGAATATCATACTCTTGTGAGAATTTTTCCGCTCCCGTAAATGTTCCGTCTCCACCAATAGCTACCAGGGCGTCTATTCCTGATCTTCTTACATTCTCGTATGCTTTTTTACGTCCCTCAGGGGTTCTGAATTCAGGGCAGCGTGCCGATTTTAATATCGTTCCACCTTTTTGAAGAATAGAACTGACAGACCGACTTACCATCTCAGTAAAGTCTCCTTCAATCATTCCTTCATATCCTCTAAATATACCTGTTACTTTAACATCATTAAAAAGGGCGGTTCTAACTACTGCGCGAATGGCAGCATTCATGCCTGGAGCATCTCCTCCTGATGTATAAACGCCAATCCTTCGTATCTTGTTCATTAGGTCTTTCTTATTTTTTAGAAATACGAATATAATGTGTATTTCTTACACTATTAAATTTTTTTAGTAATTTGTTTGTGTAATTGTTATAATTGTTGAGATTTTTGGGAAACATTATATCAAATAAAATAAAATAAAATTTTGCAAACACATTTTACCATAGATTGTGTCATCCTGACATTTGACGAAGGCCAATTAAAAATATTGTTAGCGGAACGAAATGAATATCCATATAAAGACTGGTGGGCATTACCCGGTTATTTTGTAAATAAATACGAAGAAATGGAGGATGCGGTTGCACGAATCCTTTTAGAGATGACAGGTCTTAAAGATATTTACATGGATCAGTTGGCAGCTTTTGCTGGTGTTAAGCGTCACCCTGAAGGAAGAATTTTAACCGTTGCATATATGGCTTTAGTGCAGATGGATGAGGTTAAAAATAAGATATCTAGTGGAACCGCCTATATGAGACAATTAAAATGGTTTCCTGTAACAGAATTACCCGATCTTGCATTTGACCATAAAGAAATCATTGAGCTTAGTTTAGACAGGCTCAAAAAATCAGTGAACTATTCTACAACCCCCTATGAATTATTACCTGCTAAATTTACACTCACTCAATTACAGCAGGTCTATGAAGCTCTATTAAATAAACAGCTCGACAAAAGAAATTTTCGTAAGAAAATCAATAATCTTGGTTATCTGAAAGAATTAAATGAATTCCAAAAAGGAGTTTCATATCGGGCAGCCAAACTTTATTCATTCGATAAAAAGAAGTTTCAAAAAACATTTGGTCAAGAATAAAGCGACCTAAATCCAAGCTCTTGTTACATTTAGTGATAAAATTACGTTAAAAAAAGTGTGCTTTGTCACTTTTTTGACATAGTCATGATATTATTTAATTTCTATTCTTTACTTTTGAACAATTTTTAGAAAAAGTCAAAAATAATAAAAAGTAAAAATGGAGAATCGTAAGGATCAAATCATTGATGCGGCACTAAAACGCTTCGCTCATTTTGGTTTTCATAAAACTACAATGAATGAAATTGCTGATGATCTGCGAATTACTAAAGCAAATCTATATTATTACTATCCTGATAAGTCAACCCTTATCATGGATGTTTTATTTAAGATTAGTAATGATGTGTATGCGGGTGAGAAAGAGTTTGTTGAAAATTACTCAGGTGATTTTCTGAAGACTATGTTCGATATTTTGGAGTATAGAGCGGAGTTTACACGGAAGTATTATGTACTTCACATCTGTGAGAACTTGGATTGGATAAAGGACTTGGATATCCATAAAATGATGTTGGAATTTAATAATCGTGAAGTCACTTTATTGAAAAAATTATTCAAAAAGGCTATTGATAAGGGAGAGCTTTTGTTGAATGATATAGAAGGTAGTGCTTGTACTTTGGTAGAGATTCAGAAGGGTTTAGGGATTGTGCATAGTATCTCAGATATCATTACGGGAATACCAAATGAAGGAAAAGTAGATAAGATTTTGGAGAGTCAAAAAAGAGCAATTAAATTAATTTTCGAAGCACGAATAGCTAGCAATAAATAGAATGAATAGAACTAAACTTATGGCCTTGATGATAGCAGGGATGCTATCCGGATCATTGTTACACGCACAAGAAACCTTGACCCTACAGGAGGCGGTGAAATTTGCACTTGAGAATAAGGCTTCAGCCAAAAAAGCGAAGCTGGATCTGGAAAATTCTGAGTACCAAATTGATGAGGTTAGAGCTGGAGCTTTACCACAAATAAATGGTTCGGCCTCGGTAAAATATAATGCAATTATCCCTAGCATGCCTATTGACATGGGAGGGCAAACGCAATATCTGAAAATGGGACAGCCTTGGAACTCCACAGCAGGACTATCTGTTAATCAACAAATTTTTAATCAATCCTTGTTCACCGGATTGAAAGCTGCAAAAACTACCCGTGAGTTTTATGCAATCAATATTGAATTAACGGATGAAACACTTATTGAAAAAGTAGCAACCGCTTATTACGATGTTTTTCAGACGAAATTGCAACTAGAAACTATTGATAATAACCTTAATAATACGACAAAAACCAAAAATGTAATCGAAGGAATGGTTACTGCAGGTCTGGGACGGAAAATCGACTTAGATAGAATTGTTGTCAATATCAATAATCTTCAAGCGCAAAGACAAATCGTCATCAATGCACTTGAATTAAAAGAGAATGCATTAAAGTTTGCGATTGGAATGCCTATTGAGAAAGAGATAGAATTACCAAATGAGACTTTTGATATCGATGCAAATCTTGCAGGAGCTCCTACCATGGATTTATCCGGAAGAACTGAGGTAAAGGTATTAGAGAAACAAGCAGAGCTTTTAGAACTGAATAAAAAAAGCATCAAAGCCGAGTATTATCCGTCTTTATCTTTTGGTGGGGATATTGGTTACCAAGGTTTTGGTAACGGAGTTCCGGGATCAAATGATTTTAGTTGGTTTCCTACCTCTGGCCTTGGCTTGAATTTAACTATTCCGATTTTTAATGGGGGTTCTACTAAAGCAAAAATAAATAAGGCAATTATTCAGATCAAACAGCTTGAAGTGGATATTGAGGACACAAAATTAGGTCTGACATTAGCTAATGAAAATGCTAAGGCGCAAATTAAAAATAGTTTGATTACTGTTAATTCAAATAGAAGGAATGTTCAATTAGCGAAAGAGGTATTGGACGATACGGAGAATAACTATAGAAATGGCTTGGCCTCATTGACAGAACTTTTGGATGCCGAGACAGCATTTACAGATGCACAAAATAATTTAAATACTTCCTTATTGAATTATAAAGTTGCTGAAGTTCAATTAATTAAAGCAAACGGAAATTTAAAATCATTAGTAAACGAAAATAATTAACACTATATAATGAAACGTACAATAATTACACTACTTGTTATCATTGCTGCAGGAGCAGGTATATACTATGTTCTTCAGAAAAATAAGGCAAAGAATGACGCTGATACTGCTGCTGTTGCTGAGAAGAATGCTGCAGTTGCTGTTCGAATAGATACAGCGAGGATGAGCAATATAAGTTTAGAATATTTAGCAAACGGTACACTTATGCCAAAGCAAGAAGTAACAGTTGCCGCCGAAACAGGCGGTAGGGTAGTTCGTGTGATGGTTGATGAAGGCTCTCATGTTTCTGCGGGACAGACATTGGCCGTAGTAGAAGGAGATAAGCTAAATGTAAATGTTGCTAATGCTCAAGCTTCATACGATAATGCACAGGCAAATTTACAACGCTATGAAAGCGCCCTTGCGACCGGAGGGGTTACCCAACAACAAGTGGATCAGATGCGTCTTCAATTTGAAAATGCTAAAAATAATTTAACCAGTGCAAAATTAACTGCTGGCGATGTAACCATTAAAACATCTGTATCAGGAATTATAAACTCACGCAAAATTGAACCTGGTGCGTATGTAAGTCCAGGGACTCCGGCTTTTGATATTGTAAATGTTAGCACATTGAAGTTAAGAGTTAATGTAGATGAGAAAAATGTAGCAACCTTGCGCTTAGGGCAAACAGTGAAAGTAAAAGTTAGTGTTTATACTGATAAGGAATTCACGGGTAAAATTACTTTTATTGCCCCTAAGTCTGATGGAAGCTTAAATTTCCCTGTTGAAATTGAAATCACTAATAATCCTAATAATGAATTACGCGCAGGTATGTACGGTACTGCAGTATTTGGTGGTGAAGGAACAGCAAATCTTTTAGTTGTACCTAGAACTGCATTTGTAGGTAGTATTTCTGATAGTAAAGTATATGTTCTAAAAGATGGAAAAGCTATCGAAACAGAGGTAATGGCTGGAAGAAGCTTCGGTGATCAAGTCGAAGTAATTAGCGGATTGCAGGCAAATGATCAAGTAATTGTATCTGGTCAGATCAACTTGTTCAATAATACACCTGTTGAAGTAATTAAATAATTTGTGCTAAGAACGAACTTATAAAATGAAGATTACTGAAATATCGATAAAACGTCCAAGTCTGATTATCGTATTATTTATAATACTAACATTAGGCGGGATATTCTCATATTCCCAATTGGGATATGAGCTGATACCAAAGTTTGACATTAACGTAATAACGATTCAAACTGTGTATCCAGGTGCTTCTCCTTCAGAAGTGGAGAATACCGTAACGAAGAAAATCGAAGATGCGGTTGCTTCTTTGGAAAAGATTAAAAAATTGGAATCAACATCATTAGAAAACGTTTCTATTGTAATGATTACCTTAAATGATGGGGCAGATGTCAATTTCTTGCTCACAGATGCTCAGCGGAAGATTAACTCAGTTCTGAATGACCTTCCGGATGATGTTGAAGCTCCATCATTGAATAAATTCTCGTTAGATGATGTGGCTATTATGAGTTTAGCGGTGACCTCAGATCTAACCGAGAAAGAACTTTATGATTTATTAGATAATAAGATTCAACCTATTTTCGCTCGTATTTCAGGGGTCGCTAAAGTGGATATGCTTGGTGGTGAAGAGCGTGAAATACAAGTGTCTGTTGACCCCGAGAAATTACAAGGTTATGGATTGTCTATTTCACAAGTACAACAAGTAATCGCTCAGTCGAACTTAGATTTTCCAACAGGAAATGTGAGTACACGTGATTCAAGAACTACTATTCGCTTGGCAGGTAAAGTAGTGAATATGGAAGAGCTTCGTAATCTTCCGATAACTACTCCAACAGGTACTACCATCTTTTTAAGAGATATCGCAGATGTTCAGGATGGTATCAAGGAAATTGAAAAGATTGCTCGCTTGGATAGAAAGAATACCATTCTATTACAGGTATTCAAACAATCCGATGCCAATGCAGTGGAAGTATCAAGTCTCGTGAAAGAAACTATTGCATCTGTAGAAGGAGATTATACAAAAGATAATGTAAAAATCTTAGTAGCGAATGATTCTTCCGATTATACATTAAATGCTGCGGACAATGTAATGCATGACTTGATGATCGCGATTGCATTAGTTGGTTTTATTATGTTATTCTTCCTTCATAGTTTGAGGAATGCAGCGATAACCATGGTGGCTATTCCATTATCATTAGTTGCGACCTTCATCGGTTTATTATTAATGGGATATACACTGAATCTGATGTCATTGTTAGGTTTGTCACTTGTTGTGGGTATCCTTGTGGATGATGCGATTGTTGTAATCGAGAATATTCACCGTCACATGGAAATGGGTAAAAACAGAGTCCGTGCATCATTTGATGGTGCTAAAGAAATTGGATTTACTGTATCAGCTATTACCTTAGTTATTGTAGTTGTGTTCTTACCTATTGCGATGTCAACGGGTCTTGTAGCAAATATTCTTGCACAATTCTGTGTTACGGTAATTATTTCAACCTTATTATCATTATTAGTATCCTTTACCGTTGTTCCATGGTTATATTCTCGTTTTGGAAAACTGGAACACGTCAATCCAAAATCTTTTATCGGTAAGATCGTACATGGATTTGAAGCAGGACTTACCAGGTTTACGCATTGGATTACGGGAATTCTTGAATGGTGTTTGAAAAATTGGAAGACAAAGCTAGCAACCTTGTTAATCGCATTGGTATTATTTATAGGATCGATTGCACTTGTACCGGCAGGGTTTATTGGTACCGATTTCTTCCCGGCATCTGATAAAGGGGAGTTTATGATGCAGTTTGAGTTGGAAAAAGATGCTTCCTTAGAGAAAACAAACTTTTTAACCCAAAGAGCAGAACAAATACTAGAATCTAAACCAGAAGTAGAACGTCTGATTACTACGGTAGGTCAATCTTCTGAAGGAGCGATGTCGACAGCTGGTTCTCGTTATAAATCTGAGATTCATGTTATATTAAAGGATACTTATACAGAAAGTTCTAAAGTTTATTCTGCAAAATTAAAGCGTGAATTAGAGAATAAGTTGATTGGAGCAAAGATTACCGCTGTAAATATGGGATTAATGGGAGCTGAACAAGCACCATTGAAATTAACTGTTATAGGTTCTGATATTGAGGATGCACGTGAATTTGCAGAAAAAGCGGAAGCATTATTGTTAAAAATTCCTGGATCTACAGGGGTAAAATTAACATCAGAAGATGGTAACCCTGAGATTCAAGTACAAGTTGATCGTGATAAGATGACTTCCTTGGGATTAAATGTCGCAACTGTGGGTATGACGATGCAAACAGCATTCTCTGGTAACACCGATAATAAATTCCGTGCTGGAGATAATGAGTATGATATCAATATCCGATTCACTGAATATGGTCGTTCGAATATTAACGATGTTAGAAATCTTAAATTTATCAATAATCAAGGGGCAAGTATTTCATTAGAACAATTTGCAACTATATCTTATGGTTCTGGTCCGACTCTCTTAGAGCGTCGTGATAAATCTCCTGCTGTATCTGTTCAAGGATCAGTTGTTGGTCGACCAATGGGAACAGTAGCGCAGGAATGGGAAGCTGAATTCTCTAAGCTGGAACGTAAGCCAGGTGTTGATTATGTTTGGGGAGGAAATATGGAAAACCAGCAAGAAGGTTTCGGTACCTTAGGTATTGCTTTATTAGCATCGGTACTATTAGTGTATTTGGTAATGGTGGCATTATATGATAGTTTTTCAACACCATTTGTTGTTCTTTTCTCCATACCACTTTCATTTATCGGTGCATTGCTATTACTTGCTTTGACGAATCAAACGTTGAATATCTTCACGATTTTGGGTATCATCATGCTGATTGGTTTAGTTGCTAAGAATGCTATTCTATTGGTTGACTTTGCAAATCACAGAAAAGAACATGGTGAGAGTACTCATGATGCTTTAGTTGCAGCCAACCATGCTCGTCTTCGTCCTATTCTGATGACGACAATTGCGATGGTTTTCGGTATGATTCCTATTTCGATGGCAACTGGTGATGGAGCTGATACAAACAGAGGTTTGGCTATCGTAATTATTGGTGGTTTATTGTCATCATTATTCTTAACATTAGTTGTTGTTCCGGTAGTGTACTCAATCTTTGACAGCTTCGGTCGTCGTTGGGGCAGTAAAAAGAAAACAGATTATGAAAGTTTAATCGATGCCGATTATGTTCAAAATGAACATTACATCGATGAAATGGACGTAAAACATACCTAATAAAATATAAACAATTAATTTTCTATGAATTAAAAGGTCTGAGATATATCTCAGGCCTTTTAGTTTTTAGATCAAGCAGATGTTTCTAATAAATGGATAACAGAAAATAGGAACTACTGCTTTATTCCTTTCAAAGAAAAATTATTAAAGACAACTATATAAAACACGAAAAATAAATCAACTTTCAACTCAAAATGGTTATTCAATTTCCGCATATTTAGTCATGTTTTTTAGAAAAGTTAGTGGAAATTTAACAAATAAAAAGCTATAAAAAATGTAAGTTTTTAGCTGTAAATCGATGTTTATTGTGATTTAAATGCAGTTTGTATATAAGTTGTATATAGTAAATTGATTTACTTTTTTTGAAAATATATCTTGTTGTCGTGAATTTTAGCGTACTTGGTGGTAAGAAAATTATATAAGGTCAGATTAAGACTTTGTTTAAAAATGAATACATTCACACTAACTATTAATAAAATGGCCTGTAATCTCCCGATTCAGGCCTTTTCTATTTTAGAAAAAAATAAAAACGAAACATTTTAATAGGTATTCTGTTAGAAATAAGAAATCATATTGAAACATTTTATGGAAAAAAGGGAAAGTAAAGGTTTTTTTAATAATACTTTTCAAATTTTGAAAAACACAGTAACAGGTTTTTTTAGTGAAGATAGTATGAAATATAGCGCTTCTTTAGCTTATTATACTATTTTTTCTTTAGGTCCGATTCTGGTATTAATGATTTCGTTGGCAGGCATTTTTTATGGTGAAGATGCTATTAAAGGAAAATTATTTTCCGAGCTCAATGAACTAGTAGGAAGTACTGCTGCATTACAAATTCAGCAAGTCATTAAAAATCTTGAACTTTCCGGAAAATCCAATTTGGCATTAATAGTAAGCATTATTACGTTGGTGATTGGTGCTACTACAGTTTTTGGAGATATGCAAAATTCCATTGATAAGATTTGGCATGTTAAAGCCAAACCAAAAAAAGGATGGCTGAAAATTATTATGGACCGACTATTATCCTCTTCTTTAATTATTGGATTAGGGTTTCTCTTGGTGGTTACATTAGTTGTTAATGGAGTTATCCTCGCATTTACCACAAGGTTATTGAGCTATTTCCCTGACATGACTATTTACTTTTTAGAAGGGATTAATTTTCTATTAACATTTAGTATTACCTTTCTTCTTTTTGCAGTAATTTTTAAAGTGCTTCCTGATGTAAAGATTAGCTGGAGGCCTGTTAAAGCAGGTGCTTTTTTTACTGCTATATTGTTTGCAATAGGTAGGTTTGGAATTAGTTTTTATCTACAATCCTCGGATACTGAATCAACATACGGTGCGGCTGCTTCTATAGTTTTGATTTTATTATGGGTATATTATACTGCAGCTATTCTTTATTTTGGAGCAGTTTTTACTAGAGAGTTTGCTACTTTTCACGGAATAAAGATTGAACCATCAGATTTTGCTGTTCATGTTGAGGTTAAGGAGATTGAGCGAGAGGTAAGCGAATTGCCACCTGCACCTTTAACAGCAGATCAAAAGACAATAGAGAAGTAATTGACGTAATTAGTAGTAACTAGTCCTGAAAATAAGAAATTGGCACCCACAAAAAGCGTGGCCGGTATACTGAAGCCTTTTTCCACCATAATGATTCACTATAAGTATTTACATTATAACTGGCTAGAATTTTGTTTTTCCGTATAATTTGAGGATGAAACATCGCATTGTAAGTAAATAAACTGTCTGATTCTAAGTCCGGTTCATCTATCTGATAAACTAATCGCTCTTTTCTGAATGGGCCTTCGAGACGGTCAGCTATATAACTATAAATCGTTCCCGGATTCTGAAACCTATCCTGGTTAAAAAGTATGACCTTTCCATTTACAATCCGAATACTAAATTGTTCTGATACCATACTCTTAATACCCTCAATTTTACGACTGTATTTTGGATCCTTGTTCCAACTTCTTCCATCCCAATAGGTTGCTGCCTTCAATAAATTATTGCTATCCACTTGGACACGCATTACATGTAATTCAGACTTAAAATTTTTATTATCAGCTTTTGAACCATAAATATAGAGATACTTATTATCCTGTACCACTGCATGTCCGTAATGAATCGGATTATCTTCTGCTATAAATGTTTGACGAGAAATAATCGTAAAGTTTTCCTTATCCAAAACCAAATAGTCACATCCAGCATATATAAAAGCAAAGGGACCTTTCTCAGCATAATTTTTTCGATACTTGGCCATGAACAATAGGATATTGTTTTTTTTGACAATTCCATCCCCGGGCCAATACCAATACGTGTCTGATTCTGTCGAATCGACTTCTATAAAAGATTTTGGATTATCAAAAGATCCATTGTAGAGATATTGGGATTGAGGAGATTGAAATAGCGTTGCTGTATTGCCTAAGATAAACTTGCTAGGTTCTTTTCTTTGATTATCCTCTATTTTACCAAGAAAGGAATCGCCCCAAAGAAATAATGATTTACCTTTTCCTAAATCAATTGAAATACATCCATCAGCACCGGAAATCCCGATGTTATTATTGGGTAAAATAAGGTTTGTAAAATCTTTATCTAATTCTACAGAATCCCTCATAACAATAGTGACTTTGCTTTCATCTTGTGCGGATAGTAGATGAAAGCAAAATACAGTTGTCAGTGTTATGAAGAATTTCTTTCTCAATTAATTTGTTCCTGGTAAAATTTTTCAACTTTCTGTTCCAGATTTTCAATAATCTTATTTGCGAAATCTTTCTTATGAATTGTTGAAATATGATATAATGCTCCGGGACTGAAAACATTTACCTCCATAATTTTATCTCCAACAATATCTAAGCCCACTAAGTACATATTATCATCTTTCAATTGTTGAGAAACCTGTTTCACCAAATTTATGATTGTCTCATCTATGACGGCACTTTCAGGGTTAGCGCCTTGATGAAGATTACTTCTAATCTCATCCTCCTGTTGAACCCTTCTGACAGCAGCATATTCGCCATCAATGATTATTGGTTCGCCATCCATAAGAAAGAACCTAATATCACCTTTTTTCGCCTCCGGTAAGTACTCCTGTGCAATCACATAACCATCTCTGGCAATTGCGTCAACTGTTTGCTTCAGGTTTTGTCTTTCTTTATAATCAATCATAAAAACATTCATACCTCCGGATCCCTTAAGAGGTTTTAAAATAATTCTTTCTTTTTGATCCTCCAGAAAACGCAAAATATCTTCGTGATTGCGAGTGACTAAAGTCTTAGGACGCACAGACTTCGGAAAGTTTTCCAAGTATAATTTATTATTTGCCTGAACGAGATTATCCGGGTCATTAATTACTAATCTTCCGTTTTTCTTCACGAGTTGGGCAAACTGAATCCCTGCCATAGCAGCCCATGGTCGACTTATCATATCTAATGTCGGATCGAACCTCAACCACAGAACATCTACAGAGGCAAGATTTACTAAGGATTTTTTAGAAGCTTTTAAGCTTTTAATAAATTCTGCACAAGTCTTAATTCCCTTTTCCGGACTCACTGTTCTACAATGAGCCAAAACAGTCTGTTCATCCTCATATACAAAATCAGCAAGACCAATATAGAAAACGGTATGTCCTCTTTCTATCGCTTTTAAGGCTAACATAGTGGTCGTGAATTTTTCTTCTTCCTTATGTGACTGGTTGATTAGTATTGCGATTTTCATATATTTTTTATTGGAGCGTTTTTATTCAATTAACTTAAAAATATTACCTTTTTTCTTCACTGTTTTCCATTCTTCAATATAATCAGGAAATAGATATCGTGGAGTAATAGCAGGAGGAATGAGAACCTCTCTTTGCAGTAGATCTTTGATAATCGGTAGATAGTCTTTTCGGATTTTACCCATCATTAAAAGATGCACATTGTGGCCATCTTTTAAATAGGTTAGTAGCTCCATAATACCTTTCAAATATAATGCATCTTTGGTAAGTCCTCCTCCACGATATACACGCATCACAATCTGAAAGGATGTTTCAGGCTGAAAGGAATATTGGTCTACCAATAGAGAAAAAGTATCTGTAAAATCATTACCTAACAACATGTTCTGAACCGCGATTACTCTGGCAGCAATAATTCGGAGTCTATCATTATTTAGACCCCCAACGATATATTCAGCAAGGACTGCTAATCCTTCTTGTAATTCTTCATATCCAGGTACGCCTAAGCTGAATAGGTTTAAAGGTTGCTGTCTTCCATTAAAATAAGTAACAACATGTGTTCCTATTTCATGCTGAATCAAAGCCTTTGCTCTTGATCTGGTTAATTTATATTCTTTACTTATGTTGAGTGCCCCACGGTTTACCATAACCCCGGAGATATCTTCCCGGACTCGGATGGGACAATTGAATTCAACATCTTGATTTTGGAGAAACTTCACTTCTTCACGCGCCATTTTAGCAAATTCGTTGGCATCAAGGTATTCATCAGACTTTTTAACCGGTTCTTCAGGTTCTGTCATCATCAAAATGGCTAAAGCAGAATTATAGAGTTTCTCGGATACATTGCCAAAGACTTGCAAACTCCCATGTAAAAAGTCCTCTTTTCCTCTGTCTGCTATCATTGTAACCATAGAGTCCAATTCGGTTCGTTTGTCCCTAAAAATATAAGCCATTGTCGGGTCATAGATATCCTCAATTCGAAGATTGTAGAGCCTTCTCTTGACAAGATCAGGGTCAACGTGCATGGGTCTGTATAGAAACTTTGGAGTTTTCCAATATTTGTCTTTTTTAAATTGTAACCAGGCTTCGTGTGCATTTAAAGGAGTAACCATCAACAGGAAGTCAAATTTTTTGCTTTCCTGAGCTAATGAATTATCAATATCGATCATTAACGGGGTGAGTTCCTGATGGAAATTAAGTTTTTGAGCCGTGGCATTTAAGTGTGTGTATACTCTTAAAAACTCGAAAAATAATCGTGAAAGGCTTTTCGCGAGTGTCTCGCGATATAGACGCATTAAGATCGGAAGTACTAATTCGTTATTATCAATATAATTCTTTTTGATGGAAATCCCCATCAAAAGGATCTGCTTATTTTGTAATTCTTTTTTACTAAATAAAGAAGAAATACCAGGGGGTTGAGGGATGTTCAGATCCTTGGCAAGTGAAACAGTAATTTCTGGAGCTTCTTTTTTGATATTTTTTTGAAAATATTCGGCGAGGGGAAGAATATCTTTTTGCCCAACATGAATTAACATATCCTCTTTCTGAGGTTTTTCTGCGGTCCAGACTTCTACTAATAAACAGGCACCAAATTCCTCGGCCAATTTGTGTGCAATAGGATGAATCCATTCTACTAAATTAAAATCAAGTGATTTACAAACGATGCTGGCATTTTCAGTTTTGGCTAAATCAACCAACATTTTATCCCGTTGTTCGGTATTAGGAACTCGGTAAATAAAAATATAGGGTACAATTTTGTTGAAAATAAATTTACCAACGTTGGGGATTTGGTAATGGATAGGATTTCGCTTGTTTATAGCGTTTAAGATTCGTATTAAGGGCTTATTTTTATCGGTCGTCATAATTGAAATACTGCTTTAAAATCTTTACTGAATTCATAAGAAGCTGTTTACATGAAATAATCCGATTAATATCAGGAGTTCCGGTCCATTCATCCATAAAATCCTTCCTGAATTCAAAAGAAATTACACAGCCATATTCTCCATATTTCATATTTATCCGTTGGGACAAATAACCTCCCTTAAATTTAACATTTTCTCGAATATCTGGAGCCTCATTGTAAATTTTCTCTTTGCTGATGAATGTTTTTAATTTTTTAATTAATGGGGTCCATTTACTATTTATATAAGCCGTTCCAAGATTAATTTGTGGATTATGTTCCTGATCAATTTCTTCTTCAGGACTATTTCTTTTTGAATTATAGCTATGGATATCGTAGATAATAAAATAACCAAATTTGTCTATACTGCTTTGAATAAGATCTTCTATTTCCTGATATATATTTGTATGGTCCAGATAAAGTTCGGTAATAATATGTCGAGGAAGTTCTTTTTTCCAGACTTGCAGCCCCCATGCTTGTTCTGGTGTAAGATAAACAGCATCTTCAACAGGTCTATTGAGATCCAGCTGGAATCTGGAGGAACCAACGATAAACTGGCTGATAGGAAGCTCAGCCATTAAAGCAGTATAAGGATCTTCTTCACGTAGTCTTTCTTTCTCATTCAGGTTCAGATAAGGCTCAATCTGGACATCAATTTGTTGGCCATCATGAATAGCAAATGACCAAAACGGACAGTTTATATCTTTTATAAAATATTTTGTGAACTTTGACATAAATTAGTTTTCCTAACCTATGAACAATATTTTAATTGATTAGTTTGGAGAATTAATATTCTTAATCTTATTTTAATGCATAATTATATAACCGTTATGATTTATTTGAAAAGAGTTACTTGTTATTTTTTCTTATCCCTTTTGTTACTTACAAATGCTTTTTCTCAAGAGAAAAATTGGAAAGAAACTTCTATCGCAAATCGGGAAGAGCGCTTGAAATGGTGGACGCATGATCGCTTTGGAATGTTTATTCATTGGGGATTATATGCTTTGCCTGCAAGGCATGAGTGGGTTCAGGAAAGAGAACAAATAGATCATGATACCTATAAAAATAAATACTTTAATTTATTCGACCCCGATTTATACAATCCTGAGGAATGGGCAAGACTGGCCAAAGAAGCAGGTATGAAGTATGTTGTGCTCACCGCAAAACACCATGAAGGTTTCTGCTTGTGGGATACTAAAACTTCTGACTTTAATGCCGCCAAGACCCCCTACGGAAAGGACTTAATTAAACCTTTTGTTGAAGCTTGTAGAAAAAACGATTTGAAAGTAGGATTTTATTTTTCAGTTATTGATTGGTATCATCCTGACTTTACTATTGATGAAAACCATCCTCTAAGAAATAATAAAGAAGCCAGGGCAAAGAATTCTAATAAAAACATGGATACTTTCCGTAAGTATTTGAAAGATCAACTAAGAGAGTTATTATCTAATTATGGAACAATAGACTTATTATTTTGGGATTTTTCTTACCCCGGAGAAGATGGAAAAAGTAATAAAGATTGGGACTCCGAAGGATTGATTAAAATAGCGAGAGAGTTACAACCTAACATCATTATGAATGACCGGTTAGATATGTATGATCAACCATGGGGTTGGGATTATAAAACACCGGAACAATTTATGCCAAATAAATGGCCGGAATATAACGGGAAACGGGTTCCTTGGGAAACTTGCCAAACTTTTTCAGGTTCTTGGGGATATAACCGGGATGAAAATACATGGAAGTCCGATAACCAATTAATTACGATGCTTATTGAAGTTGTGAGTAAAGGTGGAAATCTATTATTAAATGTAGGTCCGACTGCAAGAGGGAGTTTTGATCAACGTGCGAAAGATCGATTAGAGGCTATAGGGGAGTGGATGGCATTAAATAATCAATCTATTTATGGTTGTACAGAAGCACCTGATGAATTTAAAAAACCAGAGAATTGTCTTTTAACATATAATCCACAAAGTAAAAAACTATATGTTCATCTGTTACAATATCCATTTCAAACATTGTATTTGCCTGACTTTAAAGGAAAGGTTAAATATGCTCAATTTTTACATGATCATTCTGAAATTAAATTTACCTCAAGATCTACGGCAAAAGAAGGTGGGCATATGACAATCACAGCTGGAGAAAACGACCTTATTATGCAATTACCGGTAATTAAGCCCAATGTTGAAATACCTGTAATTGAATTAATTTTGAACTAAAAGAGTCGAATTTTGAGTAACAATATCATATTAAACATACTATAGCGGATTTAAATAACGTTCTGATGATATAACCAGTTAGAAAGGAGGTCATTATGAACCTAATTCAACGCATTGAACATTGGGGAGATAGCCATCATCCAAGATGGATAGATTTTATTCGTATTGTACTTGGTGTAATCATCTTTGCAAAGGGAATAAGCTTTATCATGGATAGGGACTCAGTTGCTACCTTAATTGAAAAAACACATTTTCAATTATCCATTTGGAGTGCTGTTCATTATGTAGTATTTGCTCACCTAGTAGGCGGGATATTTATTGCATTAGGACTATGTACTCGATTAGCAGCAGCTCTGCAAATACCAATTTTAGTAGGAGCGGTATTCTTTGTTAACATTACTAATGGGTTTAGTTTTCTGAATTCAGAGTTTTGGTTATCCCTGTTAGTGCTTTTGTTGTTGGTTTATTTCTTTATTGTAGGATCTGGCCCTATGTCACTTGATAAAGAAATGAATAAACCAGGTTACAAAAGAAAAATTTAGTAATTATCTTACTATTAAGTAAGAATTTTCATGTATTATTTGGAAAGGCCTTGCACGCAAGGCCTTTATTATTTTTAAGATTAAAAGGTTAATAATTAACGGATAATCCAACACCAAATCCCATATCTGAATCATAATGCGTTCTCACTCCTAAATTTTTTGTCAGGATATATCGTAAATCACCCATATATTCCAGATCTGAATTAACCATAAATCCCGCCCTTAATCTTTTTGAAATCGGAATGTCTTCACGCATCAATTGTAATCTTACATTTCCATCGTGATAAACTTCAGTTTGGAATCTTATTAACATGGGAAGCATATAGGCAAATCCAGCTGAAAATAGGGCTCTTTCATTCTTACTATTCTTTTGTCCAAAAATATTCTTTTCGGAATCATGTTTGTCCATTTTTCTATATCGATAGTCAAATCCTATAAAAGGCATAAACCATTGCATCTTGCCAATATATCGACCCAAATGGGTTTCCACCTCATACCCATGCATATCGTGATAACCCAGCCGCCACTCACTCGTTAAGCTATATCTTGCATTATGCACCATTAATTCCCCATCATTGCCATTTGTAGCAAAATCATTCTGAATCATAAAATGTTTCATATTACTTTCTTTTTGCAGTTCATGGTAAGCCCATTTTTTATCGGGAAGATATGGATTTGATGCTTGATTATCGGTGCTGAAAACCCGGTTCATTCCAGCCATCATATGGTAAAGAATATGGCAATGAAAGAACCAATCTCCTTCTGCATTTGATAAAAACTCAATAGTATCTGTTTCCATAGGCATGATATCCAGTACATTTTTCAGTGGGGCATATTCTCCTTCTCCATTGATAACCCTAAAGTCATGTCCATGAAGGTGCATTGGATGCCGCATCATGGAATTATTGTATAATATAATGCGAAGTACTTCACCCTCCTTAATTAAAATTTTGTCCGTTTCGGCAAGAACCTTATTGTCCATGCTCCAAACATATCGATTCATGTTACCCGTTAATTCAAACTTCATCTCACGGACTTTCGTATTCTCTGGAAAAGATGTTTTTGTGGGTGAGCGAAGCATACCATAATTTAACGTAATAATATCTGAAGAAGGAGAGGAGTGATCCATTTGGGAATGGTCCATTTCAGTATGATCCTTTTCGCTTTGATGAGAAGCATTCGAATGCTGATGTTCATGTGTTGATTGGTCTTGAATCTCAGGATACATGACCGTATTCATATCCATTTTCTGAAGACTCATTTTCATTCCCATATCATCGAGATCACCATTCATCTTCATCATATCATTCATCATCTTCATGCCCTCAAAATATTTTAACTTGGGTAAAGGCTTCACAAGTTGTTTGATTCCTTTGCCTAAATACATAGAGACCTGATTGGACCTGTCTTCAGGAGTTGCCATGAATTCATATGCAAAACCTTCTTCCGGGATAGTAACGATGATATCGTATGTTTCTGATACGCCAACGATTAAACGATCAACCTCTACCGGTTCAACATCATTTCCATCATTGGCAACAACTGTGATTTTTCCGCCTGCATAAGTTAACCAAAAATAAGAGGATGCGCCTGCATTAATAACCCTAAGTCGGATTTTGTCTCCTGCTTTAAACTGATCATAATTTTGTTCAGAAGTGCCGTTTATTAAGAATCGGTCATAATAGACATCGGAGACGTCCATGGCCAACATGCGTTTCCATTCATTTGTCAGTTTTGTTTTAAAATGTCCTTCCCTTATGGATTCTGAATAGCTTTGGGTCGCATTTTTTTTAATAGCGAACCAATCGTTAGCATTATGAAGCATTCGATGAACATTATCAGGATTAAGATTTGTCCATTCACTCAATACAATCGGAATACTTGGCAAATCATCTATACCTTTTCTAAAGGTTGGATCATCTTCTCTCTTTTTTAAAATCATAGCCCCATACATACCTATTTGCTCCTGCATTCCTGAATGGCTATGATACCAATGTGTGCCATCTTGAATAATCGGAAACTTATAAATAAATGTGCTATTTCCGGGGATTGGCATTTGTGTTAGAAAAGGAACACCGTCTTCTTTATTGGGTAAATAAACTCCATGCCAATGCAAGGAAGTACCCTCTTTCATTAAGTTATGAACATGAATTTCAGCCGTATCACCTTGGGTAAAGGTGAGTGTGGGCATGGGAATCATTCCATTCACAGCTATGGCACGTCGTTCCTTACCAGCAAAATTTACCGTACTGTCATTGACATATAGGTCATAACGGATTAACTCCTGTGAAAATAAACAAGAAGCTTGTGAAAGTCCCAAAATCAGAAAGACTAATTTGATTAGATTTTTCATTTTTTCCATCTTATGAAATAAGAATTTAGAGCGATGAGTGTTTTTAGATTTTCTCCTTAACTTCGCCACAGCTCATCATCTTATTTCCATAATAAGGATTTTTGACAGCATTTTCCCGACTTAACCAATAAGCTCCTTGATTATCATTTGCCATAGGACAAAATACCCAATAAAGTTCTATTTCAGTATTAGCCACCTTCCCTAAATCATACATCTGATTTGAAAGATTCATGAAATGAGCTCGTTGGTTTTCGAGTTGATCCTCTTGTACTATTTGATTTGCTATTTTATCCAGACTACCTTTTACTTTCATCCACGTAGTATGTTCCGCTTCTTCTAAACTGTTCATATCTACTTTTTGAATGGTAGTACTTAATTGGCTAGCTGAAGCACCTGCTTTTTTAGCGTTACTTTGAACCAAGGCATCTTTTAAATCAATGTAAGCGTTAAATACGGGGTCAAAATCTTTTGCTTCTTTATTTATATGTTGTTTATCTTGAGTTCTACTATGATCCATTTTTTCATGATCAACATGTGTGCTTTTTGCATCGCCAGAGATACGGTGATCTCTATCATATTTACAGCATTCATGCAAATTTTCATATACGTCATCAGGAGCACGGAATTCCTGATTATCATAACCAGCTTGGGCAATTTTTTTTAGAATAGCTTCCTTACTGGTCTTTGTAGTATCAAATGTTATTTCTGCTTGTTTACTGTCAATATCCCAATTAACCATAGAAATTTTCCCTTCTGTGCCACTTTTATCAATTGTTTTTTTGCACATCCCACAATTTCCATTTATAGCTACTGTTATAGATTTGGAATTTTTAACCTGTGAAATAGCATTATTGAAACTTAAGCTTAGGGTAAGCCCTAAGAGTATTATACATAACTTTTTCATTTTAATGATTTTTATACGCGAAAAAATAGTCATAGCATGAGTTGCTATGAATTAATAAATTCTCCCAATACAAAGGAGGAAATGATTAAGCTATTTTTGGAGGTATAAAAATTGAAGAGTGTCCTGTTGATTCGTGAAATACTAACATTGAAGTTAATTCCTCTTTGGATAGAGGGGTAATAATGTTAAATTCAAAATAGAGAAAGGCATATAAACAACTATGACTTACCATAAGGGAGCAACAACAACCATCTTGGTCTGAACAGGTATGAGCCTTTTCTTTATCTTTCTGATGATGTTTGTCTTTAGGCTTACAGCAGTCATGTGCTCTCTCTTTTTTCTGATGAATGGCTTCACAATGTGTTTTTTCCGTGGTTCCCTCTTGATGTTCCGTGCAGGCAAAATTTTGCTTAGGAAAAAGAAGGGTAACCATGCTGAAAAAAAATATGTAAATCCATTTCTTCATGATATAGTAACGATAAAATTAGGGAAAAAGTTTCGTAAAAGTGAATTATATTTATGACTTTTTCAATTCAATAAATAATTCTGAACCCTGCCTTGGGCGGATACTATTATAACAAAGCTCCATTTTTTTTATGTTGTAGAGAAGACCAAATAAGGAGATGTATTCTTCCTTTGTTCCGCCAAAAGGAGGGCCTTCGGTTGTAAATTTCTTTCCAAAAAGTACACCGACTAAACTCCCTTCTTCTGTTAATAATGAATGAGTTTTATTTACATATTGGGGACGTAATTTCGGATCCAATGCACAAAAAAAAGTCTGTTCTATAATTAAATCATAAACTCCTGAATGTTCGAAGAAATCCCCTAAAATAATTTGAATGTTTGGATCGTTTTGAAACTTCTTTTTTACCTTTTCTATGGCAACTTGTGAAATGTCTATTAAAGTGATATTTCGAAAATTATTTTCCGATAAAAATGCTGCTTCATACGCATTTCCACATCCGGGAATCAATATTCTTGCTTCTTTATTAATATATCCACTCATAAAGTCCACTATGGGAGTGGATGCATACCCAATGTCCCATCCTGTTTGTTGTTTTTCCCAACGCTCATTCCAAAAATTCTGATCCAAGGATTTTTCCATCTTCTTCTAAGTGATTTTTTTAAAATCGGAGTATTCCATATATACTAAATCAAACCCGGGCGCCCAATAGTCCGGGATTCGCTTTATTTCCTGAAATCCCTGCTTTTGATAAAAGGTATCTGCAAATTGTGAAGTTCTAACAATAAGTTTTTGAATATGATCTTGTTGTTTAAGACGCTTAATTCTGTATTGAGTTAAGGTCGTACCTGCCCCTTTATGTTGTTCTCTACCATCCATAAAATCCCAACTTAATCTTGCAGTAATATGGTCTGAATCAAAATTTATACCGCCGGCACCGATTATTCGTCCGTTAGTTCTGACAACGAAATATTCTTCAATTTCTTGATTCAAATAAGTTATGAATTCCGCTTTTTCTTCCAAAGCAAAGTATTGGGGGATATTGCTTTCAAATACCTCAATAAGTTCTTGAAAATCATTTTCTGAATAAACTGAAATAGTATATACCGGCATTAAGGATGCTATTTTAATTTACTTGATATCTTTCAAAGGATTGCCAATATTTATCCTTATAAAATTCAAAGGTAAAATCTAATGTGTCTTTATATTTTTCTTGCAACTTTTGCATGATTTCAGTCGGTTTCCTAAATTCCCGACATGCTACAAAAGTTTCTCTTATGCCATCGACTGTTTCTGATCCTAGATAAATATATCCTTCAGTATCAGGAATTAATTTTTCAATATCATCTTCCAGTTCAGCAATCTCCTCGTAGGTTTTATTATCAGGAAAACCAGCCTCATTTGCGGGCTCATAATTTGTCATAACTACTAATATCCAAGGATGAGAGGCTTTGAATTCCCAATCTAAGATTGATGTGTTAAAGGTAGATAGTATCGGTATATCACCTTCAATAGTTCCCTCAAAACCTGTGTATTCATCATTACTGGAGTCATGACGCACATCTTGGTACTTCTCGACAAATTCTTTTTCCCGCCAGGTTAGATAATCTTGTAATTTATCTATTGGGATTAATTCCGCAATATCCGGAGACGGACCTCTGACATCAATTTTGTCAATAGTATTAATCATTGTTTCTTCTCCCAGAAAATTATCCAAGAAAATGAAAATACCACTTAAAATATTTTGATGCGATTCCTCATGATAAGATTCATAAACGAACATCAGATCAATTTTGTCCGGGTAATTTTCATGAACAACAGGGTAAAAACTAATATTATCTTTACTAAAAACCATATCGTGCATCCGGATTGCAAAGTCTTTATTGCTCGATGCAGGTTTCAATGCCCGGAATTTCCAATTGGGGATTTCAGGCGCTGAATCAGTTATTTTCTCGGCCCATAAAACATGTTGAACCCTGCCATCCGGTGTAAAAATTAATTCAGCTTTTTGATCTTCTTCCAGTCCCACCAGAAAAAAAATATGAGGATCAACTTTTGTCAATTCCTCCGCAAATAGGTTTATAAAATTCTCTTCAACATTCTGACCGGATTTAATCACCTCATAGAATTCTTGAGAATGACTTTTAAACCAATCCCAAAACTGCTTGTAGGGTTCATTGTTTGATTGTGATCTTGATTTCAAATTGTCGAATACTTTCATAGTATAAATCATTTACTTGCTTAATGGATTCTTTAAACCGTTCCTTAAATATAACAAATAATGCGGCTATGGTCACTTATTTACAAGTATGAAAATTTCTTTATGGTTTTATTAGTTTGAATTTATGCAAAAAAAAACCTATCTAAGGTTCATTCTTAGATAGGTCTACTGAAAATTTATTTTTTTATGCTAAAGGAGCCGGAGCTTCTTCTTCAAATAAAGGCAAATCTTTAATAATATTATACCAGGTAATAATCTTCTTAATGTCAGAACTGTAAACTCTGGATTCATCGTGATTTGGAGCCACTTCTCTAAAAAACTCACGCAAAGTATTTCCATCTGCTTTAGCATCCGGAGTGGTTCCACCGTTATTTTTAATAGTTTCGAAAACATTCAATAAGCGAATTTCCTCTTCTTCACCGTAGATTGTGATATCTTCTAAGGTCGCCATTTTAGTTGTAGAAAGGTTTACTATAGATTTAATTTTACTTTCATCTAAAGATTCAAGTACAAAACCACCTTTATTCTGACCGATTAATTTAAATAATCCTGGTTTTCCAGTAACAGATACTAATCCTCTTAAATTCATTATACGCTTTATTTAGTTACTAATCTTCAATAACTTCTATACCTAAAATACGATCTCCTTGACGGATATCATCAACGACATCAACATTTTCAATCACTTTACCGAAACAAGTATGATTGCGATCTAAGTGGGCTGTATTATTGCGGCTGTGGCAAACGAAGAATTGAGAACCACCGGTATTTCTTCCCGCATGTGCCATCGATAAAACCCCGCGGTCATGGTATTGATTGTTTCCATCTAACTCACAGTCAATTTTATATCCTGGACCACCAGTCCCCGGCATACCTGAAGCTCCTTCACGTGTGTTAGGGCATCCTCCTTGGATGACGAAATCATTAATAACACGGTGGAAGGTTAATCCATCATAATAACCTGATTTAGCTAACTTGATAAAGTTCGCTACTGTATTTGGAGCATCTTCTGTGTAGAATTGCACAGTCATGTCGCCTTTTTCTGTTTTGATAATTGCTTTGCTCATTATATTCTATCCTTATTGTTGTAATAGCCTACAAATATAAGGTTTCTAGGTAAATTCTAAAGACTTCATGGTAAGTTGTTGGAAGTCAGGTTTGAATCAAATGGATCATTTATTATATTTACTGAAAAGAAAAATTATTTCACAAATATTGTTGCGATGCAAAAATTAGTAATCCGGGATTGGTCCGAATCCGATAGACCTAGAGAGAAGCTTATTGAACAGGGAAGAAGAGCGGTTACAGATGCCGAATTATTGGCTATTTTAATTGGATCAGGTTCGCGAAGCGAAACCGCCGTCGAATTATGTAAGCGCCTGTTGGGAAGTGTAAATCATGACCTTATGCGCCTTTCAAAATTAGATGTCTCCGATCTTTGTCAGTTTAAAGGAATCGGTGAAGCCAAAGCCATTACCATCATTGCAGCCTTAGAATTAGGCCGCCGTAGGCAAGAAGCTGGATTCCAGGAAAAACCAATCCTTAATAGCAGTCAGAAGGCCTATGAATTTTTAAAACATCAATTGCAGGATCTGTCACATGAAGAATTTTGGGTCGTATTTTTAAATACTGCATGTAAAGTATTAGATAAGCAAATTATAGGCAGAGGAGGTAATGATTTTACCCCGGTCGATATACGAATTATTCTAAGGTATGCGCTTACTAGCAAGGCTAATTCTATTATATTGGCTCATAATCACCCATCCGGAACATTAAAACCAAGCGAAGCTGATAAAAAGCTAACCAGTAAAATTATAAAAGCGGCAGAAATTATGGACATAAAAGTTCATGATCATTTAATCATTACGGATGAAAGCTACCTGAGTTTTAGAGATGAAGGATTTATATAAATCTTCGCAAGTCAGGGTTTAAATATTCTTATTACTTCTAACAATCAGAATAAGATCTTTACCAAGATCTAAATACCCATATTCATAACAGAAGATATATTCCTGACCTTTTGAGGTGTTAATCCTATGAGTATGGTAATTAACCGCATAACCCTCAGACAATAATCGGCTTTTGTTAGTCTTTAACATTTTTTCATCTGCTAATAGAAATTTTAGAATCTTTCGATTTCGTTTCAATTGATTGTTTATTTTTTTGAGTACATCATTGTCTTTGCTGTTCTCCCGATTGTTATACGCATTTCTACAACTATCATTACAAAATTGTTTGTCTATTCTTCCGATAAGGGGATGATCACATTCCCTGCAGTTTCTTTGTGTCATTATTAAAAATTAAAAGAGCGATTAAAATTTAATCGTTTATAATCGTTTATAGTCGATTTTAAATGATTCTTATACGAATAAACTGTTTTAGCCAACCTTACTTTGTATCAGTTACTTAGCTAATGTAAATTTAATTAAAAGAAAATTAATATCTAAAAAGTAAAACAGTTATGAGCACATTAAAAAATTCAGTTCAATTATTAGGAAGATTAGGCAAAGAAGCAGAAATCAAAACCAGCAGTAATGGAACAGCCTATTGTCATATAACTTTGGTAACCAACGAGTATGGCGTTAAGAAAAACGGAGAACAGTTTGAGAAAAGTCAATGGCATAAGATTTCTGTGTGGGGAGATTTAACTAAGCAACTACAAAAAAGAGGGAATAAAGGAAGTTTGTGGTTAATTCAGGGGACTATTCTTTATAATCAATACGAGAACAAAAATGGAGATCAACATTATACCTGTGAGATCCGAGCCAGTAGATTAATGTTCTTAATGGAATCCAAGGCATTGAATAAAGAGAAAAAGGAAAGTGCCTAGATCACAGAACAGGCTCTGAATTATTGTTCAGAGCCTGCTTGTTTTAGATGTTTTTTATTTTATGGATGTTGCCATCCGGCAACTTTGGAGACTGTTCTAGGAATATCCACATTGTCCATTTTCTGATGAAATTCTTCTGCCCCTACACCTATCGCATACACCGGTATATAGGCTGCTGAATGCCCTCCTGATGCCCAACTTAAAGATGACGCCTTATTTAAAGCTTTCACAGCTAAAGCTGCAATTTTATCATTTGTGGAATACAGACTTTTGCTGGTTTCAGTTTTATGCTCAACAAAGCTCTTTTTATAAGCCTCATGTAATTCTTCAGAATCTGACTCACTTACATTAACCGCTTTCCATAAACCAACATGATGGCCTAAAAATTCTTTCAATTGTTCCCAACTTGCATTTGCATTTTTTAAACGAAATTCATTGATCAAAACGGTTAATTGTTCCTGGGAAACCTTTTGATTTTCTATATTTTTTAATCTTAAAGTTGAGCTTCCATTCCCAATACCAATTCCACCGGTTTCATGATCAGCAGTCACAATGATTAAAGTCTCCTCAGGATATTTCTGATAAAACTCATAAGCTTTTTTAACAGCATTGTTAAAATCTAATACTTCGTGAATTGCAGTAGCGCCATCATTCGCATGACACGCCCAGTCAATTTTTCCCCCTTCAACCATTAAGAAGAATCCATTCTCACCTTCACTTAAAGATTCAATAGCTGCCGAAGTTATTTCCGCCAGGTTGAGGTCTCCCGTTTTTTGATCAATTGCATATTTTAATGCAGCAGGACTGCTGTCCTTAGTATTCATTAAAATTAGTTTATCTGATTTATTAGCTTTTTTATAATCATCTAAACCATATAATAATTTATAACCTGCTTTTTCTAATTGCGGAAAAATAGGAGCAACTTCTTCTTTCTTAAAATTGGTGCTTGGTTTCAGGAATCCGGCACCAGCAAAGAAATCAAAATTTGATTTTATAATATCAAGTCCGATTTCATAATACATATCCCGATTAGGTTGATTGGCATAAAAAGATGCCGGTGTGGCATGATCAATACTTACAGATGTTGTAATTCCGACCTTCATCCCTTTTTCTTTTGCCAGATAAGCGATACTCTTATACGGTTTAACTCCTGCGCTATCCATAGAAATTACGCCATTTTTTGTCTTATAACCAACCGCTAATGCTGTACCACCAGCGCCGGAGTCTGTAACTCCATGAGATAAAGAATGTGATGTCGCAAATGTCGAATAAGGGAATTGCGTAAAAACCGTAGGGATTACGGTGTTTTTATTTTGAAGTGCTGCCTGATAAACTTCTGCTGCCTGAACCTGGTTCAAACCCATCCCATCACCAATCATAAAGAATATATACTTAGGTTGCTTTTGGGCATAGCTGGTTCCGACAAGAAGTAATAATGCGATAATTAAATTAAAAATGCGAATGTTCATGCTTGATAATTTTGTTTAGGTGCAAAAATAGGTTTCAAATATTAAGATAATATTAAATGACAATAAGACTTGGTTGCAAACAAAATGTTACAATGCTTGTTTTCCTTATTGTACTTATAAACACAAGTTATGGAAAACAATTTAATTCAACTTGCTCAATCATACTTTAATGAGCAGACTTATGGTACTCTTGCTTCTCAAGAAAATATTTCTAATGAGGAAGCAAAAAGAGGTATAGACACAGTTATTCCTTCTTTATTCTTAGGTCTTCAACGTAAATCCGGTCCGGAATTACGTAATCTGTTGGATACATTAAAATCTAAATTTTCTGGATTTGATTTTTCTGATATTTTAAGGTTCAGTCCTACAACTCAGGATGTGCCACAGGATGGTGATACCACCAGAACAGTACTTAGTTCTTTGTTTGGCAATACCTTTGATCAGGTAATTCCAAATACGGCAAACTTTTTAGGCCTTAATACAAATAGCTTAATTCGTTTATTTTCTGCTGGTATTCCGGCTGTAATTGGTGCATTAACTAGTAATGGTGAACGATGGGATAATACGTCTATTGAAGCCGATTTGAATAATAATAGGGCTAATTTCTTAAAGGCATTACCTGTAGGACTTCCTTTAAATATCCTTGGCGATGATGTAAGAGGTCCTGTAGTTGAAGAGGAAATTATTGTTGACCCTGTCCGCGATGTAATTGTAGAAGATCCTATTATTCCGGCAACAGGCAACTTAGGTAGGAGAGATGTTCCTCCGGCGCCAATTGAGAGAGAGCCGGAACGTAAAAAAGGTGCAGGATTTTGGTGGTTATTGATTCCAATTATTTTGTTGTTATTATGGTTTTTCTTCGGTAAAGGATGTAATCGTGAAGAAACTCCTGTTTCAGACGCGCATGTGGATTCATTGATCACAGATACAACTATCGTAACAGAAACTCCTACTGAATTAATCAGAGAGAGTATTATGGTTACTTTGCCTAATGATACAGTGATTAATGCATATAAAGGTGGTATTGAAGATCAATTAGTACAGTTTTTAAATTCTGATTACAAAACACTATCGGATGATCAATTGAAAGAGCGTTGGTTTGATTTTGATAACTTGAACTTTGAAACCGGAACCGCTAATATATTACCTGAAAGTCAGGTACAATTGGATAATCTGGTTGCCATCTTAGCAGCATTCCCGGATGCGAAAGTTAAAGTTGGCGGTTATACCGATAAAACCGGTGACGAGGCTATAAACCAAAAATTGTCCAATGCGCGGGCACTCGCCGTTAAAGATGCTTTTGAATCAAGAGGTGTAGGCAATAGGGTTGTAGAGACAGAAGGCTACGGCTCACAGTTTGCGAACTTCCCTGCTGATGCCCCTGAGTCTGATCGTGTAAAAGACAGAAGAGTAGCAATTAGTGTTAGGAAATAATACATCCTTGCTAAGGATTAAATAAAAGATCAACATTTAGGAGCTTTTCCATTAGGAAAGGCTCCTTTTTAATTTATATTTTTGTGTTATGTTAACAAAAGCACAGCAGGACATGATCCAAAATGATTTCGAAAAGTTTTTCAAATCTTTATCTCGGAAAGGGAAAAACTTAGATTTTGAAATATTTGGTGAATATGCCTCGTCTATTTTAAATTTCTATGTGGGGAGCGCTTTGTTAACCCCTCAAGAAAAAGAGGCCGGGGCGAATCTCCTAACCCAACTTTTTAATGCCGGATTAGGAAATGTAATAAGTCTATCTGACTTAAATGAAATTTCTAATGTAATTGTTCAAGATCCAACGTTGGATTATTCTTTGATACAGCCCGTGTTTGATCTTTAGGAGTATTTAAGAATCCTGAAGAGTCCATTGTAATTTCGATACATCATACCCCGAAGACTTAGCATAAGCCAGATAGGCTTCTTTTCTTTCCTCTGAAATAGATGGATTTCTTGATAAAATCCACATATAGTCTAAATTATCACCAAAAACCAATGCATCTTGATAATTGGTGTCGATCTGTACGATATGATATCCCGAATAAAAAGGTCCGAAGAATGAAACTTTTAATTTCCCCTCATTAGGCTCAGCCGCAAGTTTAGCTTTTCCAATGCTTGTCTTTGTTTTTCCGGAATGGATCTGAACGCCTTCGTTTTTAACTTTTACAGAACCGTCTTCGTTCTCGCTATATTCAGCTGTTACATTTTTTAAGTTCTTCTCCCAAAAGAAATCAAGCCGTGCAATCTCATACCACTTACCAAGATATTTTTCAAGATCAAAATCCTGAATAACTTCAACATCTGATTTAACAGGTTTTAAGTAATTATAAATTACCGACCCTAAAGCTACGGCTGTTAAGGTGATTAGTGTTTTCTTCTTGTCCATTGTAATTATTTTATAGGAAAACAGCCTAAACATCATAATGTTTAAAAGAGATTCCTAGTTTTGCTTAAAATTAAGGAATTGTATTCACGAGAAGAAGCTAAACGTATAAGGGAGTCTTTTTGGACTAGTTTTGGTCAATATATGGCGCCCATTACAGGTGCTGAAGGAGATAAGGTGACCTGGATCAACTATAAAACAGGAATTAAACATCTCTTTTTTAGGATGGAGGCTGATAATAAGGTTGCTCGGATATCCATTGATATGGTAAACCCTGATGAGGGAATGCGCGAACTATTGTTTGATCAATTCAAAGAATATCGGCTTCTTTTAAAATCGGAGTTAAATGAAGAATGGATATGGGATCATCTTCAATATGATGATCACGGAAAGGCAACAGCAAAAATATATACTGAGCTGAACGGCCTGAGTATTTTTAAGAAAGAAGATTGGCCAGATCTTATTTCTTTTTTTAAACCCCGAATAATAGCATTAGATGCTTTCTGGTCGACAGCAAAATATGGATTTGAAATTTTTAAATAATAATTTTTAATATGAAACTAGTAATAAGAGTTCTTGTAGTTTTTATGGTATTGATCCAAACCAAATCCGTGTTAGCTTGGGGAATGACAGGTCATCGGGTAATATCAGAAATTGCTGAGCAACATTTGACGAAAAAGGCAAAGAGAAACATCCAAAAACTTATAGGAAACCAAAAAATAGCTTATTGGTCAAACTGGGCGGATTTTATTAAATCTTCGCCGGATTCTTTGTTATTAAAAACTGGTTCCTGGCACTTTTTAAATACACCGGGTAATCTAACACATGAACAGTTCTTGGTAGAACTTCAGAATTCTCCTGAACAGAATATTTATAAAGCATATAAAAGAGTAAGGAAAGACGTTGTTAATGAAGAACTAAGCCTGGAACAAAGACAACAAGCCTTTTATTTTATGGTTCATCTATTAGGTGATGCACATCAACCTATGCATGTAAGTAGAGCAGAAGACTTAGGAGGGAATAAAATTGCAGTTACTTTTTTTGGAAAAGGATCTAATATTCATCGTGTATGGGATAGTGATTTGGTAGACAACGAAAAATGGTCTTATACTGAATATGCAAGGGTACTTGATTTTGAAAAATACTTCTATAAACAATATACAAATTCAACTTTTGAAGATTGGTTGTATGAATCTCATCAATTAGCAAATATCATCTATGATGACGTCGCTAAAAATAAATCACTTTCCTACGATTATATTTTTAGATTTAAAGAACCTATGGAAAATGCTTTATTGAAAGCAGGCCTTCGGTTAGCTAAAGAATTAAATGAAGTTTTTGGGTAAGATAGATTATAAGACAACAGACAGCAGACATAAAAGTCTTTTGTCTGTTGTCTAATCACTAATTACCCATTGTCCAATCAAAATAACTTCCTGAAGC
>JBEBRZ010000035.1:0-33944 GCA_040394615.1 Sphingobacterium mizutaii | reverse complement strand
TTGACTTTGTTTGAAGTCGCTATAATATTGGGTTTAGGCTCTGCTGCCGGTGATCCAATGTTCCAAGATGATTTACCTATTCTTAATGCCATATTGGTTTTTGTTATTGTTCTCTTACTTTATAAGCTTGTAACTTGGTTGACTTCAAAGTTCTCTTTTGTCAATAAGATAATGGAAGGAGATCCTCTGGTGATTGTTCGCAATGGAGAATTTGCTATAAATGAGGAAAACGCATCAAGTTTCTCCAAAATGGAGTTCTTTAGTGAGCTAAGGAATGAATCTGTAGAACATTTGGGACAAGTAAGAATAGCTGTTTTGGAAACGGATGGCTCCTTAAGTGTGTTACGTTATAAGAAAGAAGAGGTTAAATATGGTCTTCCATTATTCCCTGATGATTACAAAGAAGTTGAAATTTCAAATAGTAGAGGTCCTTATGCATGTATGTTTTGCGGAAATGTCATTAATCATTTGGAAATGAAAATTCAGTGTCCTAAATGTCAAAAAGATAAGTGGGCGTCTGCGATTATAACTCCATAAAGAAACATTTATATTGAATTAAAATGTTTCTTTATGATAACATAGGATGTCCAAAATGCGATATTACTTTCAGCACCTTGGTTTTTATTGCAACCATAAGATTCTAAACCATCATAACATGCCATGTTATTAAAATCAAAAAGACTTTCCTTCTTTATATTCACTCCAAGATACCACAAAAATGCGAGGTACATTTTTTCTTCACAATGTATACTAGTGTTATAATGTGTTGCTTCATCATATAACAATAATATACTTAGGACTTCAATTGGTTGTTGTCCAAAATCACTGCTAGATTCACCTTTTTTGAACCAATCTTCATTACCAACAGGTGATAAATATCCATTCTTGAAATAGATTTTATCTAGAAAAGAAAAGCTCTCTAAGCCAATATTAACTAAATCTGAATCTCCAAGAATTTTGCCTGCCTTTAAAAGGCTAAAAGGTATGATTGCGTTATCATACGAGATAATTTCTTCGTACCATTGCCAGTCGGGGCCATTCGCACTTTTGTATTCGGCTTTCAGAAATCCTATAAGATTTTCCAAAAGACGTAAGTAGTGATTGTCGTTGGGATTATTTTCTAAGAAAAACGCTATTCCCAGGACGCAATATGCTATTGCTCGCACCGATTTTATTTTTTCAATATGTTTGCTTCCCTGATCAAAAATTTCCTTGGTAATCGCATGGTACTTTGAGAATTTAGGTTTAGAGAGAAGGTAACCTAGTGCCCAAACCGTTCGTCCTAAACTATCATCAGATCCATTCTCTTCCAGAAATTTTAAATCATAAGACATGAAATTCCTAAATGAACCATCTTTATTTTGGGCGTAATATATATAAGAGAGATAAATCGGGATGAGCCTGCTTTCCAATAATATTGGTTCAATGTCCGTAGCCATTAATAGCAGAAGTAAGGCTCTTGAATTATCATCTAAACAATATCCATGATGATAATTAGGAATATTAAATGTAGCATGCTGAAAGATACCCGTATGATTACTAAGTAATTCAACATATCGTAAATCAATTTGTGGAACTTTTTCTAAAAATTCGGACAGTTTTGATATTGTTTCATTAGAATCCAATTTTGTTGTGTTTTTTAGCTATAATTATTATTGAGAAATCAATTTATTAGTTTTACCCGGAGCTAAGTATTTGATTATAGTTTTACTTTTTTGATTAAAGACTGGATTTAAGCGATTTTCAATAATTGAAGAAATTAATTTTAGATGCTGCTTTCCTACATTCTTCCAAGACATTGATTTTCCAAATGCAAGTGCGTTATTCCTATACTTTTGTAATAATGTCGAATTATGTAATAAATTATTAATGATATCAGCTAATCCATCTGCATCATTAAAATCAAATAAACAACCACGTTCTTCACTGAGCAAGTCTTTTGCATACCAATAAGGAGTAGAAAGAACAGCTGCACCAGCTCCTAGAGCGAAGGAAAGTGTGCCGCTACTCATTTGATTTTCATTTGGATATGGGGTAACATATAAATCACAGGCCTTAAGATAAATTTGAAGCATAGCATCACTCACAAAACTGTCGACAAAAAAGACTTTACCTGATAAATTTAATTGTCCTGCTTGTTGCATCAAACTGTTTTTATAATGATCACCTTCGATTTTGAAAACATTCGGGTGAGTAGCTCCAAGGATAATGTAAACAAAATTTTCATCCGTAACTTTTGAGGTGGCTTTAATAGCTACCTCATAACCTTTATTCCTTCCTAATAAACCAAAGGACAGCATTACTTTTTTCCCTTCCAATCCTAACCTGATTTTAGCTTCTTTATTGCTTAACTTAAAATCCGGCACTCCGTGTGGAATTATTTCCAATTTGTCTGCATTAACATGATATACATTTTTTAACATATCTATAGCACGAGCAGTCATAGCGGTTATTTTTTTACTATGATCTGTTACCTTCTGTATTACACTATACTCTTCAAGACTTGGGTTTTGTAATATGGTATGTAAGTTTGATATCAATGGAACCTTTAAATTGAAAATAAACTCCAAAATATAATTGCCAGCTTCTCCACCAAAAATTCCGAATTCATGCTGAATAATGCAACAATCATATTGTTGGCGGTTCGCCCAAACTGCGGCGTTTGCATAATCTTCCTTTACATCACGGCTTATCGTCTTTTTTACTTCCTGCGGGAAAGCATTCTCCGTACGATCTAAAATAGCAATGATGTCTACTTGATTTTCCTGACTTGAGATGGAGGAATATAAGTCATGAGTAAAAGTTGCAATTCCACATTTTCTAGGCAAGTAAGTGCCTATAATCAAAATCTTCATAGTTTTTCTAACTGAAATTATGTTATTCTTAATAGTAAGTATGATAAGAACATCTACAATTCTAGAATTGTTCAGCCCCTGTTGAAAATAAATTTAAATAAGATTGTCTAAACAAGAATCAATCTGAATGGTTAATAGAGTGTATATCGTTATTTAACACTTATCTCCATTATGGGAATTACTGTAATTCGTAAAAATATTTTATTTAAACCTAAGTTAGACAGGGTTTTAGCTCGTCGATTTAATTTATCTCCTGAAAGAACCAAAAGAATCATAAAACGAGTTTTGGGACTATCGGATGAAAAAAAAATTACATTAATAACACAAATATTAAGGAATTATGCTCGCAGGCACCGGAGTATTCTCAATGTTTTAGAAAGACATTATAAATTGAAGGAACCGCTGTTAAAAGATCTCGATATTGATAAACATAAATTAACTGAAGTTGAAAAACTATTAATAGGTTCATTTTTTACGATGGAGTATAGCATAGAAGCTGCCGCATATTTTAATCCATCGATCATTCTTTCACCTGATCAATCCCAAACACATGAAGGAGAGAAGCGAATCATCCTTAGTTTTCGAGCTGTTGGAGAGGGCCATTTATCATCTATTGTATTTCGCTCAGGAATTATAGATAACAATCTTGATATTCATCTTGATGAGGTAGGAATATTACTCGAAAAACCAAAACACATCAAAAATACAAGATATAAAAAGGAAGACTTTGTTGAGAAGTTATTGCTAATGCATAAACTTGATAAGAAGATTCTAAAGATAATTAATGAGAAATTAACTGATACATTTATTTATGACGAGCTAATACGCTTCGTAAAAGAAATTGAGGAAGAAAATGAGTTGAATTATGATAATCAGATATTGATGCAACAAATATTATGGTTGGCATCGTCGCACTATGATATTTCATACTCTTTAGACACTTCTATTTCTGAGAGAGTTATTTTCCCTATCAGTGATACTGAAAAGAATGGAATTGAAGATGCTCGATTTGTTCGATTTATTAATGATAAGGGGCATGTTACCTATTATGCAACTTATACAGCATATGACGGACATTCAATATTACCTAAATTACTTTCTACCAAAGATTTTGTGAATTTTAAAATTCACCCTATTAATGGAAAAATAGCAAATAAAGGCGCTGCATTATTTCCACGTAAAGTAGCTGGAAAATATGCGATGCTTTGTCGAGTAGATGGCGAAAATAGTTATGTGTCGTTTTCGGATTCATTGACTAATTGGCATGGAGATATATTTCTCGTAGCTGAACCAGAATATCCATGGGAATTTATTCAGGTCGGTAATTGTGGTTCTCCTATGGAGACTGAAAAAGGTTGGTTAGTCATTACTCATTCCGTTGGTCCAATGCGAGAGTACATGATAGGAGCGATGTTATTAGATTTGAAAGACCCTACAAAAGTATTAGGAAAATTAAAAGAACCTTTATTATTCGCGAATGAAGATGAAAGAAATGGATACGTTCCGAATGTTTTATATTCCTGTGGTCAGATTATTCACAATAATCAAGTCATTCTTCCTTATGCATATTCCGATCATGAATCTACCTATGCCACTATTTGTTTAGAGGAGTTGCTTTCTACTTTATTGAAAGAAGAGTAATATCAGCTTAAAAGGAAGGAATCAAACTATCCTTAAATTATTAAGGTTTATGAAGTATACCGCTAATTAAGGCTTTCCACTGAGAGGATGATGCCCCTAATTTAGCCCCTAAAGCAACAAATAAATTTCTTAGTTTATCTAGTAAAGAATCAAGTTCTAAGTTTATTACCTCATTTCTGCCAAAGTAATTTGCTTCAACAGTTTTTCCATCTCTTTTTACTTGAATTGAAGAACTCGCCATATTTTTAAAGAAATGTTTTGTTTCATGATCATCTTCCAAATTAGGCAAAGAGCTTGGTCTTAGCGTTAAAGTAATTAGGTCTTGGGATGCTTCCGAAGACTCATCAATTTGTTCGATCTGTACATAATCGTATCCACCAGTAGTATTTAACCCTGGGCCGGGAATATCTATTTTTATAAAATCACCTTCTTGGGGTGTTTCCACTGAATGCTCTCCAAACGAATCTAAATGTTCAAATGAAGCAACCGGGAGATTCGCTATTTCGTACCACTTGTTAATTTGAAGTAATCTGTTTTTTGCTTCCTGATAAAAAGACTTTGATTCTGATTCTGAATCAAACGTTCTTGAGTCTTTGATGTCTAGGGATTTACCTGTATGTTGTGCCGGGATTAAGTGTTTCATAACTGTATTTTAGTTAGAAAACAATTAAAACAAGAATTCGTTGTATAAGATTTTCTTTTAAATTTTATTAATTTTTGAATTATCTTATTTCAGAGTCATCCAAGACTCTAAATAAATCTTCAGAATTAATAGGTTTAGATAAGAAATTCATTTTTTTTGATTCTCTTATGGCAGATTCTCGGTCAACATTGCTAATCGAAGAACTGATAATATAGGTATTCACTACTCTTAATTCGAATAAGTCCTCTTTATGGATGGTATCTAATAATTCCCAACCGTTAAGCAAAGGCATATTAATGTCGATAAATAATAGGTGTGGATATTTTTCCATATCCGATTTAGTTTTTCTAAAGGCTTCCAATGCACTATGTCCTTCGGGATATACCTCAAGTGAAATTTTTTTTCGGGGATATTGTTCTAATATATTTTTAAAAAGAAAACAGAATATTGAATCATCGTCAACTAAGGTAATCCTTAATGTATCCATATTTTTGGTTTAAATCAATCTTTTAACTTGAAGTTAGGCAAACTAATAGTTATTTTATTTCCATTTTCTTCCACAGTAGAAATAGAAATATTTCCTCCAAAATAGTGAATTTGTTGCTTAGCCATGTATATATCCATCAATAAATTTTCATCTATATCATTATCTATGTTTGGAAATCCTTCCTCAACTGAAAATAGACGCTTTAAAGGGCAATTATTTTCTATAGAAAGATGAAAGCAATTATCCTCTTCCCAGGTAGAAATATTAATCCTGACCACATTTTTACCGTCATAATTATTTAAGGTCTCCAGAATTAAAAATTGAAAGATTTTTTGAATATATAAGGATGGAAAAACAATTTGAGATTTTAAGATTCGATTTTCAATTTCAAGATGTCCCATTTCTATTTCTTTATGGAAAATAACTTGAATATTTTCTATGATATCAATAATATTATTAGACTGAAATAAGAATTCTTTAGAATTTTGATTATCCAAAGTACCAATTAGGTTATCAAAAAGTTTTAAAAATTTTTGGTTACTAACTTTTAATAGATTGATTAATAAATCTTTTGTTTCTTCCTTTTGTTTAACCTCTAATTGGTTGATAATCATTTCAATGTTGCTAATCGGAGTTCTTAAGTTATGGGTCAAAACTTGGTTATATGCTTCTAATTGCTTAACCTTTACTTTAAGTTCATAGTTAACTTGTTCAAGAAGGTCATTTTGGATATTTAATTTTTTGTCATTGTTCTTAAACAATGACAAATCTTGGATTTGACATAGAAAATAAATTAAGGTACCTGAAGAGTCTCTTATAGATGAAATATTAATCAAACACCAAATCATTTTTTTTCCTCTAGCTACGCATTGAGCTTCTAATATTACTTTCTCTTTTCTTCCCCTCTTAACATCAGACAAAGCAGTTAGTATTTTAGAAAGATGATCTTCATGGATGAAATCGGAAAGTTTTTGTTCTAATACTTCTTTGGCAGAATTATAATTAAGGATATTTAATAATTCGGGGTTATGTTCAATAACATTTAATTTATTATTCAATAAGAGCATTCCAATTGAAGAATTAATAAATGCTCTATTGAATTTTTCCTCTTTTATTTGAATTTTGGAAATAAGCTTTTGCTCTCTAGTAATATTAGTAATGATAACAGTTAATTTATCAGTTCTGTTTTTTATGATTTTGGTTTGCATTTTAAACCATTGAACAGGAATTTCTTGAAATGGCGATTTATATTTCAAGGAATAACTTTGCTGATTTCTGAAAGATTTTTTGATGATATTAAAAAAATCATTTGATAAGTCTTCAGAAAACAATTCTGATAACGATTTATTGATTATGAATTCCTTGTCAAAAAATAGCTGTTCAGGATTAGCGGTCCAACAATTCAAAATTATCCCTTGATTACTTATTTCAAATACGATATCATCCATGGAAGCCACTAGAGAATCAAATTCTTGAATTTTTTGTCTCAATTCATGGATTTCATTAGTCAAATGTTGGATGTTCATATGAATACAGATTTAGTTTGTTCTAAAAATATAAAGTGCATTCCAGAAAATTTAATCCAAATAAGTTATCCATGCAATGCTTTGAATAGAAAAAACGAATATAGCTAACATTAAAGATAATGAAATAATAATTTTTTATAAGGATAGATACCTAAAATAGATCCCTTAAGATTTACATTTTATTAAAAAACATTGAAAAAAAATGTAACTTGCTGACATTAACTTAAGGGCAATTTTGTGGTTAAACCTGAGGATTTATCTGATACGATTCAATGATTAAAAAGTTTATTAAGTTATTGTTTGTCAGGTTTTTATTGTGTTGATGAGGCGGTTAGAAATGCTTAATAGTGTGTGGTAATTTTCTTCTACTTGATGAAGTAGTACAAAGAAATTTTATGTCATTATTGTATTTGTTGAAACTTATTTTTAATATAATTCAATAAAATTAATTTTGCTTTCTTGATATATTCTTTTTTGATTATGGAAATATTTAATCATTTACATCAAAAACTGTTCGGTTTCAGTGTGTTGGTCAAATCAGAATCTATTTTGACTTTTAAAATGATTTATAAGGAGTAATTGATTTTAAATAAACTATGTAAGATTTTTAATGGATTACCATAGTTTAACACGCTAATATTAATTTTTATTGTTTTCGTAGTATTTATAAAATATAACCGAAGGAAAAAGTGACTTTAATTTTAAAAAGTGGAAGACCTGTTGTTAGATTGAGAGCTTTTAGAGCTATTGATGATCCCGAAACTTGTTTACGATTTATCAAAGGACATGAATATGTATTAACCTCAATTGGTGTAAAAAAAGTAACCTCGTCCAAAGATGACTGGATGTTTAATCCAGCCGCATTCGTATTAATTGTAGAGTCTTTAGATGGGGCCAACGTGTATGGAGGAGCACGAATTCATGTTGCAGGTGGCACTCAAGCTCTACCTATAGAAGACGCAACAGGGATAATGGATCCAAAGATTTTTGATTTAGTTTGGTCATATGCAAAAGAAGGAACAGGTGAGGGTTGTGGCTTATGGAATTCCAGAGAAATAGCCGGATACGGAATCGGTAGTATATTTTTGACGCGGGCCGCCATTGCAATTGCTCCTAGGATTGGATTGAAAACCTTATTTGCCCTTTGTGCTCCTTATACTATTAACTTAACAAAATCAGTCGGATATAGACAGGAAACTGGTGTTGGTAATAATGGTACGTTTTATTATCCAAAATTAGATCTCTTAGCAACAACCATGATTTTAGACGATGTAGCACTTTTACCAACTGCGTCAGCTGAAGATCGAGAAGCCATTCTAGCACTTAGAGAACTTCCTGTTGGTCCTAGAATTGAAGTTCTTCGATCAAAAGAAATTGAAATCCATTATGACTTGAGTTTAAATGATCTGAAAGGTTGGGATTTAGATAGTATTATAAAAATGGCAAACGGGCCCCGCTCAATTAATAAAGGTATAAACCCAAATGATATAGTAATTTTTTAATAGTATATGAAAAATCCGATTATTGATATTGCTGGATCCTATCAACCAATTATTTGGAATTTAAGTATTGATAAAGATATCAATGAGTTAAATAAGCTAAGAGAAAGTGGAGAAATACTGTTTGAAGTTGATGAATTTGATAGGCAATTAAGAGATTTATATAAATGTCGTTATCCAGATAAAGTCAAAAACGAAGAACAATTTAATGTTTTTCTAGTTGAATTAAGTAATGGTAAACAAATACAAGAAATAGGTCGCTGGGTTTATTATCCATGGAGGAAAACGTTAGTGCATCTTCTCGCAAAAGAAGAGTTCATCGAAGTAAGGACTAATCGTAATAAACTAAAGATTTTACAGGAGGAACAAGATGATTTATCCTCTAAGACAGTAGGAATTATCGGACTTTCTGTTGGACAATCTGTAGCGGTTACCTTGGCTATGGAAAGGAGTTTTGGGAAGATAAAGCTGGCAGATTACGATACTTTAGACTTAAGTAACCTGAATCGACTGCGTACGGGTGTATTTAATTTAGGTATTCCAAAAGTGATACTTGCGGCTAGGGAAATCACTGAAATAGACCCTTATATTGAAGTAGAAATTTTTCCTGAGGGTATAAATTCAGAAAATTATCATCAGTTTCTTCAAGGAACAGGTAAGTTGGATCTCCTAGTGGAAGTATGTGATAACTTCGAGGTAAAAGTAGAAAGTAGGATTCGTGCAAGGAAATTGGGAATTCCTGTAATTATGGAAACTAATGATCGAGGTATGTTAGATGTAGAGCGATTTGATCAGGATCAAAGTATGCAAATATTCCATGGCTTGGTTAGTGATATTGATATTAACAATATTAATGATTTAGATACTAAATCTCGTATGGAAATACTTATGAAAATAGTGAATGCACCTCAATTATCAGATAGAATGAAATTATCTATTCCTGAAATTGGTAAATCAATTAATTCATGGCCACAATTAGCTTCAGAGGTAGTTTTGGGTGCAGGGATAAGTGCATGGGCATGTAGGAAATTATTGTTAGGAGAGTATTTGCCGTCAGGAAGATATTATATAGATCTGGAGCAAATATTAAGTTTGAAGAAAAGGTAAATTAATAAACCATTTATGATTAAATCCATTATTTCATCAGTCTTTGTCTTCTGTTTTTTCTTACATTCAGAAGTAAAAGCAGCGATAGATAATGTAATCTATTTTAATGGAAAAGATATTCGGTATGTAGGTGAAAATTTATTGATTTTTAAAGATATTTCAGATAGTTTAACTATTTCCGATGTAATAAATAGACCTGAACTCTTTAAAAGTGCCCATTCAGAAGTTCCAAATATAGGATTAGCCAATAAACCACAATGGATTAAGTTTGAAATTGAAAATTTATCTCAAGAAGATAAACTCTTTATAAATCTTTCATTCCCCAATATAGATCATGTTAAATTTTATTCAGTAACTGATTCCGGGATTGATAGTGTATCTTATTCAGTGGGATCCTCTTATCAGGATAGAAAATATAATCATCAATATTATTTGTTTGATCTAGCTCTTAAAAAGGGGGAAAGAGCTACCTGTTATATCCAATTGTTAAACAAAACACAAATTAGTGTTCCTATATCAATCCAATCCTTACGAGGACTTTTTCGTTTTTTACAACAAGAAGATATTTTATCAGCCATTTATGTCGGTTTGATGTGGTCTCTTATTTTATATAATGCATTTTTATATTTTTCTACCAAGGAGAAGCATTACCTCAATTATGTCAATTATATATTTTGGGTATTTGTGGCACAGATGGCAGTATTGGGCTTGATAGAACGTGTTTTTCATATTCGGAGCGAGTGGCTTTCTTCACGTATCTTAACTTTTACCGGAGCTATGTCCGGAATAGGTGCCATTCTGTTTGTTAAATCTTTTTTACAAACAGCAATCACCGCTAAACGATTTAACATCCTTTTGAATATTTTTCTTGCAGGTTATGTATTAGCTATACTATTACTTTTAATAGGTTTTATTCTTCCTGCATATATAATCGTAAATTTAATTGCAGGTGGTGGTGCCGCATTTGTCTTGTTGTATGCTTTTGAACTCTCAAGGAGAAATTATAGACAAACACACCTGTTTCTTTATGCATGGTGTATTTTTCTTCTAAGTGTACTGATTTTTGTTCTAAAAGATTATGGCATATTACCAACCAATATTTTCACCACGAGATCGGTTCAAATTGGTTCTGTTATAGAAGCTTTATTACTTTCTTTCGCGCTGGCCGATAAGATTAATACCTACAGAAAAGAGATGTTGGATTTACAAGTCAGGGAACTTGCCATTTCGCAAGAGAATGAGAAATTGATTCGAGAACAAAATATTGTTTTAGAACATCGGGTAAAGGAAAGAACTGAAGAGCTTCAAAAGTCCAATAAATCTTTAAACCTCACATTAACGAATTTAAGAGAAGCTCAAGCTCAACTGGTGGAGTCAGAAAAAATGGCCTCTTTAGGACAATTGACAGCTGGTGTAGCACATGAAATCAATAACCCAATTAATTTTGTAACCTCAAATGTATTACCATTACGAAGAGATGTGGGAATTCTATGGGAAATTGTCAAAGAAATAGAAACTATCGCATTGAACGAGGAAATAGGATTCGAAGAAAAAAGAAAGAAAATTCAATTTTTGAAAGAACATCACGACTTGGATTACCTCAATGCTGAAATTGATTTTTTATTAAAAGGAATGAAGGAGGGAGCTGAAAGAACTGCAGAAATTGTGAAAAGTCTGAAGATATTTTCAAGGGTAGATGAAGAGAGTCTTATGGATGCAAACATAAATGACGGTATTGATTCCACTTTGGTTATCTTAAATAGTGTAACTAAAGACAAAATTAGAATTGAAAAGAAATATGATGATAATCTCGTAATTGAATGTTATCCGGGGAAACTAAATCAAGTTTTTATGAATATTTTATCGAATGCGATCTATGCAATTGATAAGAAGTTTGGTAGCGATTTGGGTGGTGAAATAAAAATCGAAACAAAACCTATGGAAGGAAAATCAGAAGTGATGATAAAAATAAGTGACAATGGCGTTGGCATTCCAAATGAAATAAAGAATAGAATTTTTGAACCCTTTTTTACAACTAAAGATGTAGGTGAGGGTACAGGACTTGGAATGTCAATTGTCTATAAAACAATAGAACGTCATAAAGGCAAAATTATCTTGGAATCGGAAGTTGGAGAGGGAACATCATTTACAATCATTTTGCCAACCAAACAGTTTGCATAGGTATAAAATTATAATAAACATTTTTAGTATAGACTGAGAAGTAATTATATGGAAAAGAGTATTGAAATATTATACATTGACGATGAGTATAATAATTTAGTTGGATTTAAGGCAGCATTTAGGTTTCATTATAACATTCATATTGCTAGTAATACCACTGATGCAGAAAATATTTTGATGACAAATCCTAACATTAGGATTATATTTTGTGATCAGAAGATGCCAGGAGAAAATGGGATAGATTTTTTTAATCGCATTAAAAGAGAATTTCCACGACCGATTCGCATATTGATTACAGCCTTTGCAGATATGGAAACTGTAATTGATTCGATAAATCGTGGCCATATTTTCAGATTTGTCCGGAAACCCTGGGAAGAGTCAGAAATCATTTCTTGTATTGAAGAAGCAAATAAATTTTTTGTAACAAACTCTTTGTTGGAAACCCGTAATATAGAATTACAGAAAGCCTACGAAGAACTTGATAAATTTGCATATAGCGTTAGCCATGATCTTAAGGATCCTCTAGCAGGAGTGCTTGGGGCTATACGCATAGCAATGGACTTTAAAAATGTTGACCAACTGCATGATATCTTATTTTTGATGCGGTCATCAATAGTTAAATTAGAAGATTACATTAATAGTCTACGTGATTATTATTTATTAAGAAGGGGGGAATTGAATCTTTCGAAAATTGATTTCAACCTTTTATTTAATGATGTCTTAGAATTCTATAAAGTTTATACAAAAAGTAACGGAGTTGAAATAACAGTAGAAGTTAATCAAAACTATGCTTTTATAAATGACAAGTCCGTCCTGGAACTTATTATTTATAATCTTTTATCAAATGCCATAAAATATCAAAAAGATAGTTCACTTATTAAAAAAGTTCATTTATCTGTAGATGTTATAGATGGTATAGCTAAAATATCAGTTTCCGATAACGGAATCGGAATTCCAAAAGTTTCCCATGAAGATATATTTAAACTCTTTTTTAGAGCAAGTGATCAGGCAGAAGGAATGGGTTTTGGTCTTTATAATGTTAAAACTGCTATTCAGAAAGTGAATGGGGAAATAGGGGTAGATTCAGAAATAGGTAAAGGTTCTAAATTTACAGTAACTATTCCATCTAAGGAATAGTTACAAATTATAAAACAACTACATTATGAGAGTAGTTTCTGACGTAGCAGGAATTCCAATTGTTCATTTGAAATTTCTAAATTTGATTTTTGCTCCAAGATTTTCTTCTTGTTGACATAGGCTTCGTAAGCTCTGGAAATGGTATTGGAAATATCCTCCGCATTCCATGGTTTGTTCAAATAATGAAAAATTTTACCTTTATTGATAGCATCAACAACAGCACTCATATCTGTATAACCTGTCAACAAAATTCGAATCGGATCAGGATTGATTTTGATAATTTTTTCTAAAAATTCAACCCCAGTCATCTCGGGCATTCTTTGATCCGTAATAATAATGTGGATATCGTTGTTTTTGATAATATCAATAGCATCTTCACCTTTTATAGCGGTAAACACATTATATTTTAGCCTAAAAGTGGCTTTAAAAGAAAATAAATTGTTCTCTTCATCGTCCAGATATAAAACGTTAATCTTTTCCCCCATATCAATTTCTTTCTTAATTGTATAATATTTTCAAAAATACTATTTTTTAATAAAAGTGTACTTTAATCTTCAACAGGAGTATGATAAATCCCGGGAATTTTTGAGGGTTTAGCTCTACCGGCATCAATGATTCTTAAGTCTATCATTTTAGTTATATCATCATTTTCGGGAATATACATCTGTCCATCCAGATCTGTGCCATTATTGTGCCCCCAAGGGTTTCTCATTACAAATATAGGCATATATCCGTTTTTTTTAGTTTTGGGAGCATAACTAAATGACCATGCATGACCAGAAACTGTTTTGCTGGGGCCTACTTCTACATCAGCTTTATCAAACCCTCCGATAACTATTTTTCCCTCAGCTAATGAAACTTCTACAGCTCTTTTTAATTCTTCTGGAGTCAATTTTCGAGAATAGAAGGCAAAACTGCTGCCATTTCCTGTAAGGGTTGGACTTGCGTATTCACTCCCTATTCCCTCAATGTTGGAAACTAGTTTGTAGATATCATTATATTTCATTAAGGCTTTCTCTAAAATAGTCGCCCATGTCGCTTGACTATTCTTCCCATTTACACCCGCTAATTTTCCTGTATTCCGATAGCTTAAAAATTTGTTACTAACCCGTACTTCAATTTGCTGAGCATCAGGATCAAACATTTTAACTGAATAAGATCCATTATGATTGTCTGTAATTAGAGATTTAACATAATCAGGATTGATGTAAGCAATTTCTGCAAAAATCGCAATTGCTGAACAGTCACCTAAGGCCCTTTGATTACAGTCTGCAGGACTTGGATTTATAAAGGGATATAATTCAACATCAAATGGACTTAATACTAAATTGGATGTTTGATTAGGAGGAATAGAAGGTTCTCTCGCAGGGTCGCTTAGCCATTTTATGTCGTCAGCAGTTGTTTTTTTTAGGTTTTCGAAATGAATACCCATGGCCGTTTTAGTAGATACTGTGGGGCCTTGAGATTTAGACATTAAGTCGTCTATAGTGCCATAGTCATGATTCTCAGGCGTTTCCTCAACGTTAACATCGTCTTTTGAACATGATAAATTAGAAAATAATAAGAAAAGAGATAACGTATAAGTAATTATTGGATATGAAAATTTTCTCATATTATAGCGTTTTGGTTATTGGTATACATAATCTTCAATCTAATTGATTGATTCGTAGTGTTATGTGTTATTCCTTAATACTAACGATAAAAAAATCAATTTGTTTTCTTTAAAATTCATTTTTCTAAATTTGAAATTGTTAAATTTTTTAGTCAACTATAATCTTCAATACCTTAAAGCAATACTTTATATAAAAAATAATGCTATTTTAGGGGTCAGACATTTAGTAAAGACCCTATTTATTTTTGATTAATATGAGTAATATCACCTTAAAGGAGTTAGCTGCTAAATTAGGGATTTCGATTTCAACAGTATCGAAAGCTTTAAATGATAGTTTTGAGATCAGCGAAGAAACTAAACTTCGAGTAAGGAAGATGGCACAAGAATTTAATTACAAACCAAATATTCTCGCTAAAAGCCTTAAAACGGGTCGAAGTAATTCTATTGGTTTAATTATTCCGTATTTATCTAATCCCTTCCAGTCACAAGTATTGGAAGGGGCGCATCAAGCTGCTTATGAGCGAAATTATAAGTTGGTGTTTATGCAAAGTCGTGAAAATGCTAAGCTGGAACAGGAATCTTTAAAAACACTTCAACAGCAGAATGTAGAAGGGATTATCATTACTCCATCAGCTAATAGTAATTTAAAATATTTAAAACAATTCCATCAAATGTGTCCTTTAGTTCTGGTCGATCGGATTGATTTTGACTTGGATACCTTTAAGATAGGTGTGAATAGTGAAAGAGGAGCTTATGATGCTACCCAGCACTTAATCGATTCCGGACGAAAAAACATTCTGGTTCTATGCGGTAGAAATATTGGTGTGAATCAACAGCGGATTTCGGGTTATAATAAGGCTTTAATTGCGAATTACATAACATTAAATAAAGAGAATATTATTCAGGTGGATTATGGACAGACCAGAGAAGATTTAATTAAAAACTTAACTGTAATCCTTGCAGATAAATTGAAAAGAAATTTAGAACCTATCGGGTTATTAGGTACTACAGACACACTAACAGTTTCCGCTTTAGGTATTTTGTCAAACTTAGGAATTAAAGTTCCTGAACAAGTTGCTGTAATAGGGTTTGCTAACACAGAGGCTGCTGAATCACTAAATCCATCCTTATCCACTATTATTCAACCAGCTTTTGAAATAGGATACAAAGGGGTTGAGAAGCTAATTCAAATGATAGAGTCTAAGGATAGATATCAAATTAAATTTGATACAACAATTCTTAATACAAACATTATACCTCGTAATTCAACTAAAGTTTAACAGGTTTCATTGTTGGAACCAAAATTTTCATAATAACCCAAGCAATTAAATAAGCTAAAGCACAAAACGTAAATACGATCATATAACCTTGGTCTATTCCATTAACGACACTTTGACCTTTTTCAGTTAGTTGTTTTAGGAATTCTTCAACATTTGCAACACCATGTTGTTCAAAAAATACTTTTTTTGACTCGACATCGGCAATTTCAGGAAATTTGGTAATCAAATTTTCCCCATTAACCTTACTCCAATTGGTTTCAGCATAATCAAACAACTTCCCGGAATATATATTAATAAAAAAGGAACCCAATCCACCCGCAAGACCACCGATACCCGTTACAGTCGCAATAGCTTTTTTAGGAAACATATCACCAACAGTAGAGAAAATGTTAGCCGACCACGATTGATGCGCAGCAGCGCCAATTCCGATTAATATTGTAGGAATCCAGAAGGAAAGATGACCGTAAGGTTGAGCTAATAGGACCAATAATGGGAAAAAAGCAAAGATGAGCATGGCTTTCATTCTACCGGCATATGCGTTCATTCCTTTATTAATAAAATAAGAAGGTAGCCATCCGCCAATTAAGGATAACATAGTGATGCTATATAAAACAAATAATGCTAATTGTCCATTCAAATCAGATGATTTTACGCCATACACAGAGCTTAAATAGGCTGGCATCCAAAATAGGTAAAACCACCAAACCCCGTCAGTCATGAATTTACCGACAGCAAATGCCCAGGTTTGATTATGTTTTAGACAGTTAAGAATACTAACCTTACCCATTACTGTAGGGGGGGCTAAACTATTCTGTTGTGCTTCGAGGACATCATCTTGTTGAATATATTCCAATTCTGCCGAATTGACCTTTGGATGATCTTCAGGTTTGTCATACATAAATATCCAAAATCCCATCCAAACAAACCCCAGTGCTCCAATAATAATGAATGACATTTCCCAACCCCAATATTTTGCAATTACCGGAATACAAAGAGGGGCAGCAAGAGCTCCGATAGTAGAACCAGCATTAAATATACTCGTTGCAAATGCCCGGTCTTTTTTCGGGAAATATTCGGCTGTAGTTTTGATGGCAGCAGGGAAGTTTCCCGCTTCCCCGATAGCGAGTACAAATCTGGCAAAGATGAATAATACCACACTCACGTTGATAACTCTGGAAAAATCATGAACCCTCCCAATAGCTTCTTTAGCCCCCTCAAATCCAACAAACCATTCTCCAGCAACAATTCCAGAAGTAGCAATACCACAGAACGCATGCAAAATAGCTCCAATTGACCAAATTGCAATAGCCCACAAGAACCCTTTTTTAGTATCCATCCAGTCAATAAACCTCCCCGCAAACAGCATACCTACGGCATAAAATATTGAAAACAATGCCGTGATCAAGCCATAATCATTATTTGTCCAGTGAAATTCAGGGGAGATAAAATCTTTCCAAGTTAGGGATAATACTTGTCTGTCTAGGTAATTAATAGTGGTTGCGAAAAATAGGAGTGCACAGATTGTCCATCTATATTTTCCAGCTTTTTGATCCTTCATTTGTTGCTTATAAGGTTGTTTTCTTGGTTTCACTGAATATAATCCTCGATTATAGGTTTATTGATTATCGCTTCAGATCGAGCCTGTATAATATGTTTATAATGGTTACAATTTCTTAATAAAAGCCCGGAATAAAAAACTTTATTTACTTAAACGTTTTCGAAGAATTTATAGAATTTAGGCAATATCGAAAACGGCACTTCAATTATTTTATTGATTACTAAAAAGAATTTCATTCACATTCTGTTTTTCTCATCATTCAAATTCAAAGAAAATTATAAGAAAACGGTATTTGTGTTAAGTGCGCTTTGTCAGACAAAGTCTTATTCTTTATTATTCCTGAATTTGAAAAGAGATATTTTCAATAAAATTGATTATGTTGTTGTGTTAGTCGAAATCGATTTCGCAGATAAAAAGGAGTTTTGATAAAGACTAATGTTAACTTAAAAAATCAAAAAAACAATTACAATGGAAATAACTTTTGAAAGCAGATATGCTATCGGACCTAATGAATCAAAAGTATTAGATACGAAAGGTTTAAGAGATAACTTTCTAATAGAGAAATTATTCTGGGATGATAGGATTCATTTCACATACAGTCATTATGATCGCTACATGACAGGAGGTGCAATGCCAATATATAAAAAACTGAAATTAGATACGATAGAAACATTATTAAAGGAGGAGTACTTTTTAAGTAGAAGAGAGTTGGGGATTATAAACGTTGGCGGATCAGGTAAAGTTGAAGTGGATGGAGAACTATTTGAATTAAATTATAAAGAAGCACTCTATATCGGAAGAGGTACAAAGGAAGTTTACTTCATTAGTAATGACGCTGAGAAACCGGCAAAGTTCTATTTAAATTCTACAGCAGCTCATCGTTCATATCCTACAAAAAAAGTAACTAGGGAAGAGGCCAACAAAATTGAAATAGGATCTTTAGAAACATCTAATCATCGAGTTATTAATCAAATGTTATTGCATACGGTTATTGAAACTTGTCAATTACAAATGGGAATGACAGAGCTTCAAGTAGGGTCTGTGTGGAATACGATGCCTGCCCATACCCACGACAGAAGAATGGAAGTTTACTTTTATTTTGATTTGCCTGAAGGACAGGCGGTTTCTCATTTTATGGGTCCTGTGGATGAGACAAGACACATATGGATGCATAATGAGCAGGCCGTGATTTCACCACCATGGTCAATACACGCAGGGGCAGGAACAAGTAACTATACATTTATTTGGGGAATGGCAGGTGAAAACATGGATTACGATGATATGGATAAAAGTGCAATAACTGAACTTAAGTAATATGAAAAAGATATGGATTATATGTGCACTATCTTTCGGATCAATACATCAGGGATTTACCCAACAGTATATACAGGTTACTAATCCTTCCGCACATAGCAGAAATGAATTAATAGCTATTCCTTATCAGAAATTTACTACATACTTTAAGGTAGATAGTATTTTTACAGTGAAGGATAAAGAGGGTAATATAATACCTTATCAATTAGAAAAATTAGGTGGGCAGCAACCCGTCAATGTTTTATTGCAGGTTGAGATAGATTCTAAAAGTAAAATAACACTTTCAGTAAGTAAAGAACCGAGTGGAGATTTTGAAGCAAGAACATTTGCCCGTTATGTTCCGGAAAGGTTTGATGATTTTGCTTGGGAGAATGATGTTGTTGCATTTAGAATGTACGGGAAAGCGTTGGAAGGGAAAAGTGATGATGCTCAAGGAATTGATGTCTGGTCAAAAAGAACGCCCCAGTTAGTAATCAACAAATGGTATAAAACAGAAGATTACCATAAGGATCATGGGGATGGACTAGATTATTATTCTGTGGGACAAAGTTTAGGAGCGGGAGATATAGGTCTTTACTTTAATAATGAATTACAATTTACGAAGCATTACCGCAGGTTTAAAGTATTGGATAACGGACCATTGCGAAGTACCTTTAGGTTAGAATTTGATCCGGAAATTGTAAATGAACAACATATAAGTTTTAGTAAAGTAATCAGTTTAGATGTTGGTAGCAACTTTAACAAAATTACGTTAGACTTTGAAAATAAGGATAAATCAACGACACCGATAGCAATCGGTATAGTAAAAAGACAAGAAGAAAACCCTTTGCTGACGCTTGAAAAAAAACCTACCTCTTTAACATATTGGGAGCCTGAAATCAATGATAGTGGAAAAACAGGTGTTGCAGTTATTATTCCTGAGAAAGGCGTAAAATACAATAATGAACGTCCGGAACAGGCTTTAATGATTACTGAAGTTAAAAATTCTGATGATTTTATTTACTATAACGGAGCTGCTTGGAATAAAGCTGGGAAGATTACGAATGAAAACGATTGGAATAAGGCGGTTGAGTTATATAAAGAACATTTAAGAAAACCATTAAAAGTAGAATTAAAATAGAAGAGAATGTCAGTTTTAAATTCATTTGATTTAAAGGGAAAGTTAGCCATTGTTACAGGTTGTAAACGTGGAATAGGTAAGGCTATGGCTGAAGGTTTAGCTGAAGCAGGCGCTGATATTATTGGTGTTTCTGCTAGTTTAGAGCTGCAGGACTCTGTAGTGGAAAAATCAGTCCAGGCATTCGGTCGCAAATTTTATGCTTATCAATGTGATTTTTCAAATAGGGATGATTTATATACATTTATCACAAAAGTAAAAGAGGAACATGGTGTAATTGATATTTTGTTCAACAATGCCGGAAATATTCTTAGAAAACCAGCTGCTGAGCATCCTGATGAATATTGGGATGAGATTATTGAAATCAATCAGAATTCGCAATTTATTTTAACGCGAGAGATAGGGAAGGAGATGGTTGCTCGAGGCTCCGGAAAAATTGTTTTTACAGCTTCTCTTTTATCTTTTCAGGGAGGAATTAATGTTCCCGGCTATGCGGCCTCCAAGGGGGCTATTGCATCTTTAACCAAAGCGTTTGCTAATGAATGGGCAAGTAAAGGAGTCAATGTAAATGCGATAGCACCAGGTTATATAGCAACTGATAATACAGAAGCTTTACGAAATGATACAAATCGTTCAGCATCTATTTTAGATCGTATTCCTGCAGGAAGATGGGGGCAACCCAGAGATTTTAAAGGACCAGCAGTCTTCTTAGCCTCTGCAGCATCAGATTATGTACATGGTACTATTCTTACTGTTGATGGAGGATGGATGGGACGTTAAAAATATAGGGTTATCTGTTTTAAATTAAGATAACCCTATATTTTGTTATTAAATAGATCAGGGTTATTTCAATGCCTGTAATCTAGTCAATCCTTCCAAATAGTAATAATCTGCGTAAGTTAATGGAACATCGATTTCTGAGTTGTGCGGTAAGCTCCCGACACTATGCTTTAATAAGAATCCCCCATTTGTTTGATAATCAGCAAAATAATTTGGACCAGACAGGGTTTCCAAGGTTTGTTTTGCAAAATTTAAAAATAACTCTTTTTCTTTTCCTTTGCTAAATCCAGAAAGTTCTACTAATGCTGAGGCTACAATAGCAGCGGCAGAGGCATCGCGTGGAGTTGGGGATATTTGACGTCCAGTAAAATCAACATCAGATTTATATCCTTCTTGTCCCGCATTGAAATCCCAGTAAGGGATTTTATCTTTCGGAAGATTGGGATGGTTAATAAAAAATTTGGCCGCCTTTTGAGCCGTTTTAAGATATTCAGGTTTTTTAGTCTCACGATACATCATCGTAAAACCATATATTGCCCAGGCTTGTCCACGAGCCCAGGTTGAATTATCAGAATATCCCTGATTGGTTTGTTGATGAATAGCATTGCCTTTAGCATCATAATCAACGACATGATAGGTGCTGAAGTCCGGACGGAAATGATTTTTCATGGTTTTATCAGCATGACTTATTGCTACCTGTCTGTATTTAGGATCTCCTGTAAGATCGGAAGTATAGCAAAGCATTTCCAGGTTCATCATATTATCAATGATAACCGGATATTTCCAAAGCGTTTTCTCATCCCAAGCTTTCTTCTCATTCCATGATTTAATAACGCCTACTTTATCATCAAATCGCTTCAAAGCGGTATTTGAAGAATGGATGATAATATCCTGATATTCTTTAATTTTAATAGAATCTTTTAAATATTTGAGGGCATTTCCATAGGAGCAATACATAACGAAGCCTATATCGTGATGTTGATCCAGATCTTTTGCTTTTTCTAAAGCCTCAGTCCATTTAATAGCTTCCGATTTCGTTTCCTCATTTTCAGATTGGTGATATAGGTACCATAATGATCCGGGGAAGAACCCTCCGGTCCAATCCCATTCATCAGTCCCTGTTAATTTTCCGTCTTTTGTTGTTCTGGGGAACTTTTTTAATAGATCAGCCTCCTCAGCAAGATAATGGTATTGCTTTTCAGCTTTTTTAAAGCTTTCGCTAATATAATCCTGCGGCTGCGGTTTCATGTTTATAAATAAAAGAGCAGAGGCTGCCGCTGCAATAGTTACAATGTTAAGCTTGTTAATGGGAAATTTCATAAAATTGATATCTAATAGGTAACATAATAATCTCTCGGGAATTTTTGACCTGAAAAGGCTTTTTGTGATGTCCATGGTTCCGGTTCGCTCGTCCAGAAATCATCTGTTTCTGGTAATCCTAATGCAATGAAAGATAAAGATGCTTCATATAATGAACCTACGTTTGTATAAGAGTCGGCAATATTTCCTTGCTGATCAGAGGTTAGTCCTAATACTAACCATCCATATTTATCATAGATATTGTGATTATATATCTTCTTTAACATAGCGGTCATTGCAGCACGTACTTGGCCTGGTTTTAGATCTTCGGGCAATTTCTTATCTAATGCCACAGCCGCCAACGGCTGGAAGCCCCCATTTCTATAGGTAGAACTTCGACCTATTACGGGGTAATATCCTTCAGGCGATATCATTCTTTCCAAATGATGCGCATATCTTTGCATACGTTGGTAAGCCCGATCATATTTCTCCTGATACTCAGTAGAAGCTGGTAAATTATGTTTTAAAGTTTCTACCAGCATGCAATGGATGACATAGCCATTGTAATAATCAAAGCTGAATCTATCTCCATCACTATACCAACCATCGCCTACATACCAATCCTGATCAAATTTTTGAACAGCATGATCAATCTTCTGTCTCTCAGGTTCCACACCTACAGTATAAAGAAAGGTTTCTGTCATTGAAGCAAATAATAACCAATTACTCTGATTTGGAGTAATCCAACGGATATGTTTAAATTCTTCAATAACCTGCTTCTTAGTCTCTTCAGGAAGAGGTTCCCAAAGTGCTTTTGGAGCTCGTAAGAATGCTAATGCCAGATGTGCTGCATCCACTAAAGTCTGAGAAGATTTATCTCTCCACGCAAAATAATCAGGAGAATTAGGGTTCACTCCGTGCTGAATTCCTAATAAAGCCTCTTTCAGAAATTTACCCCGTAGCTTTCCTTCTTCAGAAGAATCTTGCAGAAGGGCAAGCCAGGGTGCCATACCAGCTAATAAACGACCAAAGGCTTCTAAATAACCAACCTTAGGATTTCTATTATCAAATGACTCAGAAACCACCATAGGCATGTTTTTTTGAAGAGTCCCTTTACTGATATTATCCAATATTGGAGTTGCCATCTTTGTCAATACCGCCACCCAGTATGCCCGATCATCCAAACTATCTTTATTATGGTTATCATATTGATAATTATCGAATTGTGAAGCCTTACTGTTACTCTTAATTAGTGTTAATCCTCCAAATAATAATCCCGCTTGTTGAATCCAGGTTCTTCTTTTCATAGTATTTACTTTATGATAAATGAGTATGTTCCTTTAGGTTTTACTTCTTTTGCTTTTAAAATTAATCTATAAATTTCCTCACCCCATACATTACTTAATCTTTTGTCATCTTGTTTTATAATTTCAAATGAAGCATCAAATAACTTTGAATTATATGATAGGGAGTGAGAACCATTGTTTAATAAAATTTTATCTTTCTCTATTTTTGGCTCTGATGCTAATAAGAAATGAACAACGTTAGCTTTTTGTGGGTTCTGTATATCAAATTCATCTGTTATAGTTAATTCGTTGTTAATTGAATTGTATGTTCTAATCCATGATTTGACCATTGATTCTGCGGGATATGTTCCTGAGATATCTAGCTTGAATTCCAGTTTTTTCGGATCAAATTTTACATTTTTGGATTTAAATTTCGCACCATAATGCTGATCTGTCCCATTTATCTGAGGTAAATTATGAAATCCACTCTGCATAGTCCAAATGTCATAACGTTCGGAACTGAAAGTCTTTTTATTATAAGTTCCTACACCTGCATCTATAAATAAAGGCTTTTCATCTAGGTATAAAATGAAGCTACCCACATCATTATGGTTATGACTTTCATTATTGAAACCGCCCTTGGCCGCAAAATAATATCCATTATTTCTAATATATAAAAATTCAGTTTCAGGATACCATTTGTAGGGATTAGTAGGTAAATTCGAGTTTTCTTCTTGGATGTATTGTAGCGTCCTCAGATCTTCCAAACTCCTGAAAGCATCTCTGCTAAAAGATATTTTGTTTGTTTTGGTATCGAATAGATATTTGGCAAATTCCTTCATTTCTCTGCTTTGCACAGATGCTCCGTAACGATAAATTAATAATGGATCACCACCTCCTTTAGCAGATGCATCTGCAAAATTTACGACCCAAGAATCTCCACCTATGTATGACTGGGAGATATATTCTCCCATATCCTTAATAAGCTTCTGATTGAATAAATTAACTTTGTTATTGGTAGCTAAAGCTAATATCTCAAGATAGTCATATAGCTTTCCGGCAGCATGACCCCAATAAGACGGACCTTCCTCGCAAGCGCCATCTTTCTTTACATAATTAATGAATTTATCAACCGAGTGCATGGTTTTATAAATACCCTCAATTTTACTTTGTTCATTATCTTCGATCAAAAGTATACAGGTCAAAACATTAAAATTGCACCATGGATTCCAATTATTTACGATTGTATTTTCCTTTAATGCTAATGCTTGCCACCACATATCATTCCTCTCCATATAAGGCTCAATAATACGGGCATGTATATGATTTTTTAACCTATTGCTTATTTCTGGATTGATTTTGCTCATTTCATCTTTCAAGAAATAATGTATCCATGATAAAAAAGACCCCATATCACCGGCCATAAGATCAACGACATGTGTACCTTGTTGAGGTAAGGTTCTTTTCGAAGATTGATAGGCAGGAACATGTGCAGATAGCGACCAGGTACTCATTTCAGTAAAATACCAAACACCATTTATTATCTGATCTAAAAACCTGCCATCTCCCTCAGCCAACTCGGCAAAAAATAGATTACTTAGTGCAGTTGCATTATCATTCATTGGTTTTTCCATGATGACGCGAGAACCATCTCGTTCATAGGCTAAATAATCTGTCGCTTTAACAACCTGCCACTGATAGTCTAAATATTTTTCACCTTGTTTAATAATATTTGAATATTCAGGTGCAGTAAGATTTTTCCAGCCATCTCGATCCTTGTACTCCGGATATGGAATCCATTCATTGTTCGTTAATAAGCTATTTTTTACTTCTTCTTGGCTAAAGTTTTTGGTTAATATATCTATTGAAAAATCAGTTATTCCCCTTGCTGATGAGGAATAACTGATCAATAATAATAAGGTTAGATTGATTAAATAATTCATGTTACCATCCTTGATTTTGTGTTAGTTCAGGATTCATTTCCCTTTCTTCTCCTGGGATTGGCCATAATATATGACGGCTTTGATACCCTCTTGTTACAAGGTTTTCTCCCACTATACTTTTCTCAATATAGTTATTTGAAACCTCTTCTAATTGATTCCAGCGCTTTAAGTCAAAATAGCGATGACCTTCGGCGGCTAATTCTATTTTTCTTTCATGAGAAATGCGTTTCTGCATATCTTGTTTGTTCCCTACAGCCAAAAATGATGGTCCTGAATTTATTCCCGGCATGTTAGAGCGCGTTCTTACTTTATTAAGTTCAATTACCGCTTTACTTAACTCACCATTTTCATTATAAGCTTCTGAGAGCATTAACAATACATCAGCTAAACGTATTAAAGGGAAATTAATTGGCGTATGAGCGCGATCAGTAATTGCCCCATTTAGGTCGCCTTCAGGGACAAATTTTCTCCACATATAGGTCAGCCAACCGCGGTTATTTCTGATCTGACCAAAATTTTCATTTACACCAGTTGCTAAAACTAATTTCATATTCAACTCTTGATTTGCATTCCAACCTAAATAGTCTGAATAAGGCACAATTAATGACTGATTCATACGTGGATCTCGATTTGCATAAATCTGTCTGATTTTAGCTGTATCAGGTACATGTGTGTAAACTCCATTGTTATGGGTAGCCATCATTGCATCTCGTTTTACAGCATTATCGGCATTGTAGTTTGGATAATGTACATCCCAATTGAATGCTGATCCATCTTTATTTTCATAGCTGTCCGCAAATCTTGTGCTTGGCATTACATTGTTCCAGCAACTTCCAAAAGTAGACCTTGAACCCATGTAAAAAGCCATTGGCATACCATACGGAAATCCGGTACCTCCCATGTTTTGAATCGAGAAAATCGATTCCGCACTATTATCACCTTCCATTTTGAACAAAGAACTGTAATCACTGCTTAAAACATAACCGTAGTTTTCTGATTTATTGTATACTATATCTTCAAAATCTTTGATTGCATTTGCCCAATTCTTCTGATATAAATAAACTTTTCCTCTTAAGGCAACTGCAGCACCTTTAGTAACTCTGCCAAGATATTTGTCATCATACTTTACAGGCAGGTTATCTGCAGCAAAATTCAGATCATCAATAATGAATTTTTGAACATCTGCTAGAGGAGATCTTTCCTTTTTTAAATCAGCAAAATCTTTATTCAGATCGACCGATTCATCATAAATTGGTAATCCGCCAAATAAATTACTGAGTTGAAAATACATTAAGCCGCGCAAGAACTTTGCTTCCGATATCAGGATATTTTTTTGTTCAGTATCTATATCCATATTCTGGATCTGACCAATAGCGTGATTCGCCCGTTGTATTAAATCAAATCCACTTCTCCATCTTCCTGTAACTGTCCCTGTTCGATCCGTAAATGTACCTGCAAGAATATCCCCTAATCCAACTGGGTCATAGCCGACACCAATATCGGTTAAATCGTCGTATGAAAACTGTAAACCAAAAGTGTTTTCTTTTTTTAAATCATTATAAATACCTAATACACCGGCTAATGCCTGATCCTCAGTTTGCCAAAAAGTATTTCCACTTACTTGATTGTATGGCACAGTATCTAACTTATAGCAAGAACTTAATACCATACAGGCTGAAATATATAATAAAGTTATCTTTTTCATTTTTTAATAATTAGAAGGTTAAACCAATTCCAAATACGACCTGTTTCATGGTAGGGTAGTTTGTACCACTTACTTCCGGATCAAAACCTTTATAGTTTGTAAATGTCCAGAAGTTCTCCATTGAACCAAATACTCTCAAATTTTGAACTGCAATTCTTTCTGTTAAATGATTTGGAAAAGTATATCCTAACTGTATGTTTTTAACACGCATATAGGCTTTGCTTTGTAACCAGAAATCACTGTTTTTATTATTGCGGGTATCTGTATAAGGCAATAATCTAGGATAGGTTGCATCTGTACGTCCCTCAGTCCAGCGGCCATCAATTATTTCTTTGTTTAATTGATATCCCCAACGCACGGTTGGTGTATAGTGTAAATCCGTGTATACAACTTTGTTACCAGCACTTCCTTGAAGGAAAACATTAAAATCAAAACCTTTATAATCAAAACCTACATTAAAACCATAGTTAATTCTAGGTGCTGTACCATGTCCAACAAGTACTCTGTCATCATCGTTTAAAATGCCGTCACCATTTGAATCTATGTATAAAAGATCTCCCTTTTCAGGTTTTCCGTAAGCGGCAAACGGATTTACTTGTTGATTAGTACTTGGGTCAATTGGTGCATTATTAATCATATCCTCCACGAGTTGCAAGTCTGAATCTGTTTGGATAATTCTATCTGTTAACAATATATATTGCGTATTAATGGCATAACCTTCCTGAAGTAGATTTGATCCGGAAATAGAACGATCATCGCCTTTGAATTTCAAAACTTTATTATCGATAAATGTAAAATTACCACCAATATTAAATTTAAAATCATCTCCGATTTGATCCCTATAAGTCAAATTCGTTTCAATACCTCTATTTCTAACTTTCGCTGCATTGGTTCTTGGAATTGATGCGTCTCCTACTACCATAGGCGCAGGCAGATTAATCAATATATTGTTTGTCGTTTTATCAAAAACATCAATGCTTCCCCCTAATTTATAGTCAAAAAGGTCAAAATCAAGTCCGAGGTTGAATACATTGGTACTTTCCCAGGTTAGTAAACTATTGCTCAAACCTGTTTGGGCAAATCCAACAAATAATTGATTGTTCAATATATAATTGGCCGAGCTATATAAAGTTTGGTATTCGTAATTGTTAATTCCGGAATTATAGAAGAATACATCATCAATGGTTCCGTTATTTCCTAATGATCCATAAGAGGCTCTGAACTTTAACGTAGGCATCCAATTCACGTCATAGAAATCCTCCGATGATATTTTCCATCCTACTGATGCAGAAGGGAATGTCCCCCATCTACTTTTTCCACTCATGAATCTGGACGAACCATCTGTTCTTAAGTTTGCTTCCAATAGATATTTATCATCCCAAGAGAGATTTAGGCGACCAAAGAAAGAACGCATCGCCCAATCTGTTGTGTTTCCTGATGCAGAAGCATCCATTGTTGCAGCATTTAGCACACTTAAAGAAGGATCTATTAAATCTAATTTCGATGCTGAAAACCATCCATCTTTAAGATATTCCTGGCTGGCACCAACCATTACTTCATACTTAAGACGATTATCGGCTGCGGAATTTTCATATTTAGCAACTCCATCCATGTAGTATCGATATGTTTTGACAGATTGATTGGTAACCGAACTTCTTCCTGTACCTGCTGACGCTATGGAATTCGTTAGGAAATTCCAACGATCATTGAATACGGGTTGACTATAAATAAAATCATCATTATAGGTATATGTATAAGATCCTTCTACCGTTAATCCTTTAATAGGTTTTAATTTTGCAAAAAACCGACTTACAAATCTATTTTTATTAATGTCTCCTTTTTGCGCATATAAACGATGTAGTATATTATTTGACTGAGGGTCGTCTTCCGGATTATTCGGAGCGCCAAATCTACCGTCAGGCGATCGAAGAACCATTCCTGGTGTACTAGCTGCAGCGTAAAGGAAAACATCATTGATTAAATTCGTTCCTATCATCGTTTTTGATACCACGCCATTAATATTTGCCCCTAAAGATATCCAGGGCTTTATGTCTGCTTCCAGATTTATCCTCCCGGTATGTCGTTTATAAGTCGCTTGTTCGACAATTCCCGGATTGTCTAATAAACCGTAGGATCCAAAGAACTTAATCTTGTCACTACCACCCGTAAAGGATAAATTATGATTTTGAGAAATTTTGTTTTGAAATAAAGATTCCACCCAATCTACATTTGGATAGAGTAGAGGATCACCATTCTCATTATTGCGCCATAAATCAATTTTTTCCTGTGAAAATATGGGGTTAGCATTAGGATCTCCATTTTTATAACCTTCATTGATAAGTTCCATGTAATTTGCGTAATTCGAAACCATAGTCATCACATTGGAAGGTTTTTGCGAAGAAAAGTAATTGTTATAAATTACCTTAAATTCGTTATTTCTACCTCGTTTGGTTGTAATTAAAATGACACCATTCGCGGCCCGAGATCCATAGATAGAAGCAGAAGCTGCATCTTTTAGGACTGATATACTTTCTACATCCTGAGGGTTTATGAGATTCATATCTCCAACCACTCCATCTATTACAACTAAAGGATTAGCGTTGTTAAGTGTACCTTGTCCTCGAACTCTTAACGTTCCTCCATCTGAGCCTGGTCTCCCAGATCCTTGAGTGACTGATAAACCAGGAGCCTGTCCCGCTAATCCAGCCGATAAAGAAGTTATAGGCCGGCTTTCAACAACATCTGACATTTGGATAGAAGCTACAGCACCGGTAAGATTTTCCTTTCTCTGAGTACCAAAACCAACGACAACAACCGCTTCAAGATCTGTGGATGAGGGATCCAACGTAATGGTAAGAAAATCGTTTCCTTGTATTACAATGTCTTTTGTGGTATATCCTACAGAGCTTATTTGTAGGGTAGCATTATTAGATACACCTGTCAATTCAAAAGAACCGTCATTCTCCGTTTTAGTACCAATGTTAGTTCCTTTGACTTGGACAGTTGCAGATGAGATTGGGTTTCCACTTTCATCAACTACTTTTCCTTTAACAGTTTGTTGTAAATGGGCGTAATTTACATTAAACAGGTCAACGTTTATTTCGGTGGCTTGAATGTCCTGAACACTAGCCATACAAATTGATAGGAGTAAAGGCCAACTTACCTTAGGCCTGAGTGACCGTACTCCCTTTTGTAAAAGAGTAAAATTTTGATTCATTTGTTTGTTGTTTATATTATATTGGTTATATGCTTAACTGGATATGTAAGCCAATTTAATGAGGTAAACGAATGAAACTATAAAAATTCCACGAAAACGATTTCACTCAGTTAATTCTTGGTTAATTTGTAATAACAAATCTTAAAATAATGCTATATGAAAATAGTTGATGATGGGTCGAATTTAATTCAAGATCTTACCGGAAAGAAAGTGTTAATCTACGGCGGAACGGGAAATGTAGGGGAGGGGATGTTACGAACTTATCTTAAAAGTAATGCTTTAATTATTATCCCAACACGCTCTTCCGAAAGTAGGGATAATTTCTTAGAGCTATTAGGAGAAGAGGGGCAAACAGATAAACTTAAATTTGTTGTAGGAGACTACTCAACTTTTGAAGGGTCTGAACAAATGGCTAAAGATATTGAAGGAAACTTTGGAGAAATCGATCACGTTATAGCAAGTATTGGTGGCTGGTGGTCTGGCGGCCCATTTTGGAGAGTAAGTGAACATGCTTGGAATAAACAGTTTATTGGACTAGCTACATCTCATGCAGCAATAGCGCGGGCATGGATACCTCGATTGGGTGCTAATAGTTCCTATCAAATTATTGCCGGAGGCTCAGGTACTCATCCGGTCGACGGATCAGGGATTGTATCTATGCAGCAAGCATCATTGATTATGATGGCTGAAGTATTAGCGCTGGAAGCCGAGGGCAAGACTCGAGTATTTGCTTTCCTACTAGGTGTTGTAGATGGAAGGAAACGCCCTCAACATAAACCCCATTGGATAACTGCCGAACAGGTTGGTATGGTATCCGGTATTTTAGCTAGCCAGGAATATCTAAAATCTCAAGTTATTCATTTAAAAGATAAAGCAGCATTACCCGGATTATTGGATAAATTGGATATCAAAGGTTGGTAAAATAAATATTGAGCTTACCAGCCTTTGATAGCCCCACCTTTAAAACTCTCTTCTGCAGCTTTTTCTACTTCCTCAGATTGATAGGATTTAAGAAACTGTTGAACCTTTTCATCATCCTTATTGTCTTTTCTACTGACAACAATATTTACGTATGGTGATTTTTCATTTTCAACGAAAATTCCATCTCTTTTTGCAATTAAATTGTTTGATGCTGCAAAATTATTGTTGATGATAGCCACAACAACTTTATTGTCGTCCAATGTCCTTGGAATTTGAGGAGCCTCTAATTCAAGGATTTGAATAGGAATAGTGTTTTCAACAATGTCTTGTTGCGTAGGTAATAAACCTACATTATCTCTTAATTTGATTAATCCTACTTCTTGTAATAGCAATAACGCGCGACCAAGGTTGGTTGGATCATTTGGGATAACAATGGTGTCATCCTTTTTTAATTCCTGTATGTTTTTTATTTTTTTAGAATATCCTGCCATAGGATAAACGAATGTGTTACCTAATACTTCAAGTTGATAGCCTCTGTTTTTCGACTGATCCTCCAAATAAGGTCTTGTCTGAAATACATTGACATCTATATCTTTTTGATTGAGTGCCTCATTAGGCATTACATAATCATTAAAGGTCACTAATTCAACATCCAAGTTGTATTTTTCCTTAGCTACTTTCTGTGCAGCTTCTGCTAGTTTATACTCAGGTCCACTTTGAACACCAACCTTTAATGTGTTTGAAGAGTTATCGGAAGACCCGCACGATACTATGAGAGTTAATAAAGTAATGTTGCCAATGAATTTTAAAAAGAATTTATACATATAAGTATTTTTTTATTTTCTATGATCAAAATGTTTTGAGAGTCTATCGCCAGCAAATTGTATTGCGAAAACGATCAAAATTAATAATATCAAAACGGAGTTCATAATGAGCGCATCATAACCGACATAACCATATTGATAACCAATATGCCCAAGACCTCCTGCACCAACGGCACCTCCCATTGCAGAATATCCTACAAGAGTAATTAAAGTTAAAGAAGCATTATTTATTAAAGAAGGTAATGCTTCTGGAATAAGAACTTTGTAGATAATTTGAAGTAGGGTAGCTCCCATGGATCTAGCCGCTTCAATGATACCATAGGGTATTTCTAATAAGCTGTTTTCCACTAATCTTGCAACAAATGGAGCTGCACCAATACTTAAAGGAACAATCGCAGCATTCATACCGATGGATGTACCTACAACCATTCTTGTAAATGGTATCATCCAAACAATTAAAATGATAAAAGGGATGGACCGAAAAATATTAACAAAGAAAGCTATTGTTCTATTTAGCGATTTATTTTGGAATAGCTGACCATCGCGGGTAATAAATAATAAAATACCGATTGGTAAACCTAATAAAAAGCTGAAGAAACCTGCTGTAAAAGTCATAAATAGCGTTTCCCAAACTCCTTTTCCTAATAATAATAGCGTAGATTCTGACATTTGCTGTAATTTAAACTAAGACAGATGGGTTTAGAAGTTCTTTTGTAATTTCTGATTTTGGATTCGTAAACAATTCATCTACCGTGTTTTCTTCAACGATTAGTCCATCTGAAATCACAGCAACTTTATTGCAAATGGATTTTACGACATCCATTTCATGCGTAATCAAAATAATAGTTATCCCGAGTTCCTGATTAATACGTTTCAGTAAAGCTAAAATAGAACGAGTAGTTTTTGGATCTAATGCACTGGTTCCTTCATCACATAAAAGTACTTCAGGATCAGAGGCTAATGCCCTCGCGATTGCTACTCTTTGCTTTTGACCTCCGGAAAGATTTGCAGGGTATTCATTTTTCTTGACGCCTAAATCCACTAAATTCAAAAGACTGTCGACCTTCGTCTCAATCTCTTTTTCTGTACCGGCCCCAAGCTCTAGTGGAAATGCTATATTTTTAAATACGGTAGCTGATGACAATAGGTTGAATTGCTGAAAGATCATTCCAATTTTACGGCGGAAAGGAATTAATTGCTTTTCCGTTAGGAAGGTTATTTCCTCATTTTTATAAAATACATGTCCGGAGCTGGGTCTTTCCAGTAAATTAATAGTTCTTACAAGTGTACTTTTACCTGAGCCGGAATAACCTATTATACCAAAAATATCACCCTTCTCCATATGAAGGTCAATGCCTTTGAGTGCATTGATTTCTTTTTTCTTTTTGTAAAATATTTTATGGATACCTTCCAATCTGATCATATTGTGCTCGTTAAATCGATCTAACCTTTATATTTTCCTATACATTTTCCTTATTTTACGGAAATTGAGTACCAGCTTTTTTTTAAAGACTACAAAGATAGTAGATTATTGTTGAATTATAGATGGTCTTGTTAAGTAATTGAATTATTTTTAGGGTAATGTCTCCTTAATTCAATTTTGAAGGACGATTACCCTTCTATTCTTTTCTCAACTAGTGTTAAAAGCTTGACAATTTCAGAGATTCGATCCTTTGAAGAAGGAGAAGTAGAAAGCCCCTTAAAAGTTAGCTGAATTCAATCAAAAAGCAATGATATTGTTATGTTTTTCAGTTAATTAGAATACTCAAAACAAAGTTTAAGAGTGTAATGTACGTGGAGAATTCACTACGGATATAATTATATCGCTTGCGGATATGTTATAAAGATAATAAAAACCTTCTTAAAGCGTTAAACCTTGATCAAACATATTATTTGCTATTAAAGCATTCAATCAAAAAGAGAATTTCCGAATTGTCGGAAATGACAAAAGGTTGAATAAAATTTTACCTAATTAATTACCTGTCTTTACTCATTAATATCTGCTGTTTACT
>JBEBRZ010000034.1:0-34252 GCA_040394615.1 Sphingobacterium mizutaii | reverse complement strand
TCATCAGCACCTTTCTGAGGTCCGAAAAACTTTGCAGCTCCCTCTTCCCCAAGTAGTTTATTTTCTACATCACAGAGAACAGTAAAAGAACATTTTGAAATTGTCTTATTGAATTGTTCAAGGTCTATTGATTGCACCTTCTCAAAATTTGAAGGTAAAGCATGGAATTGCGTATGATTTTTATCTAAAAATTTCATTCCTAGTGCCTGCAACATACCAATTCCTCCATCAACCGTTGCAGAACCTCCTAAGCAAATAATGAAATCAAAAATTCCGTCGTCTATATTATATTGAATTATTTCGCCCAAACCCTTTGTTGATGAATTTATAGGGCTTTTAAGTTTACCTTGAATAGATTTAAACCCTGATGTTTGAGCTACTTCAATTACAGCAGTCTTACCCTTATTTACCAGACCATAGTTTGCATCGGTTTCTTGCAGATAGGCTCCTGAAACCTTTAAGGAGTTCATTTTTCCTTTTAGATAATCAGTAATTAAAAAAGAAGTGTGATCTCCCCCATCCGCAATAGGAAAGTTTTGGAGAACTGCCTCTAATTCACTTTCTTTAAAGCCCAGAGCAATAGCATCTGCAACTTCATTCGCAGTGAGACTATTTTTAAAACTATTTGGGGCAATAAGAATATTGAACATAGCTTAATTATATACCTCCGGATTCAGACAGGTCACTAACTTCTCTCCTTTCACAAAAGCAATGATATTCTCTGCTGCAATACGAGCCATTCCGCTCCTTGCCTCTAATGTGGCAGAACCGATATGTGGCAGGACACAGACCCGCTCTAATTTCAAGAGTGGAGAATCTGGTAGCATAGGTTCAGGATCGGTAACATCCAGGCCAGCCCCCCAGATCTTCTCATTAACTAATGCCTGGTATAAATCAGCTTCATTTACAAATCCTCCACGTGCAGTATTTACAAGAATAGCATTTGATTTCATCTGGTCAAAAACTTCAGCATTAAACATCCCATGATGTTCTACTGAATAATTAGCATGAATAGAAAGCACATCCGATCGCTTCAATAATTCCTCAAAGGAGACATATTTAGCCCCTAACTTTTCTTCCATCTCGATGTTTCTATTTCTATTATGATAGATAATTGGCATCTGATAAGCTGCCTGACATTTTATTGCCATTTCATAACCAATCCTTCCTAATCCAAATATCCCCAAGGTTTTTCCATATAACTCCTGTCCTAAATTAGCAATTGGATTGAAATATTTAAATCTGACTCCGATACGTATCTGATTTGAATTAAATGATGCTAATCTGGAGACCATAAGCATCAACATAAATGAAATATCGGAAGTGGCTTTACTTAAAACATCCGGCGTATTAGAAACAGGAATTTTTCTACGTGTTGCCTCCGCAAGGTCAACCTGATCATATCCTACCGAGAATAATGAAACAGCTTTCACTGATGGACATAAATCAAAGAAATTTGCATCTATTTTATAAGCACCAATATTAAGTATGGCATCACATTGCTGGCAATAGCTAATCCATTCATCATAGGTTATTTCGGGATTCTCTGGCATAATTAACTCAATATCAGATCTATTTAATAGTTGCATGCCTGCTTCCGGGATCATTTTATTGATAAAAATCTTCATAGCATAGGAGTTTTAGATAAGAACTAAGGTTAATTTAATAAAAAACAGGATAATCATGGGTGATTATCCTGTTTTTAGTTACGATTATTTCTTATTAATCAGCCAATACCACAAATTCGGCACCTGAAGCAAAGTCCTGCCCATTTTGGGAGCTTAATGCGGTGAAGCGAATGTATCTTCCTTCTACGGGTTTAGCCAACTGAATGGTTTTTAAAGAATTTCCTTTTTCAAATTCTCCTTCCGCAACAGGTTCTGACCAGTTTTCACCATCAAGACTAACTTGTATTTTATAACCTTTTATATGACCATTTGTACCGTCCTGGCGAGGTAAATACGTAAATCCTTTAATTTTCTTAACCTCTGAGGCATCAAAATCAATCCAGTGAGGATATTGAGCTACTGTCACAGAATACATGGTATGCCAGATTGTAGCAGGGTCACCATCCAGAAGATGTTCAGCATTTCCTTCACCTACTTCTTGACTGGATGCATTTTTAATCTGCATTGGTATACTCTCAATCTTAGGGAATTCGTTTTCTACACTTAAATTATCATTTCCCTTATACCAGGCCTTAACTTTTCCTCCCTCACGTAAATTAAATGGTTGAAGATAAGATTGAACTTTTCCGTTATTAAGTTGATATAGGATTTCAGCATTTTGCAATTGCGTATTAATTTCAATATTTCCTTTGCGATCGCGGTTAATTGACAGCGGCATTTCGCCAGCTACAGAAACTTTGACCTGAGACTGTTCGTTTTGCTTATTAACCGGACGGATAATAAATCCAAAATTATGAGCATCAGCTTTCACCCGATCTTGCTCTAAAGGAGGACCCTGACCGCAGCTATTGCCTCCTAATCCTGTTACGTCAGCTAATAAGTAAAGATGTGTCCCGGAGCTTTCAGGCAATTGATGTAAATGTGGCGCCAAGGTCATTTCCATTTCCGACCAAGGCAAGGCCGATGCGGAGAAAACATCCTTAGCAATAAACACAGCACCATTACCATCAGCATTCGTCAGTGAGCACCACCTTACTTCCTCTCTGTTACCTGTAGATTGAGGCTTAGGCCAAGGCACCATCTGATCTTTTACCGAACTACTATACTGCTCAATAAATTGTCCTGTTTTACGATCCGCATAATTATTGATAGGGCCTCGTCCATAATATTTATAATTCGATAAAGACTCCGGTATTTGCATAGCAAAACCAATATGAGGTAAAACCAACGAACTATTATTAGAAATAATACTGCTTTCCAATTCTATAGAACCATCTTTATAAACCGTCCAGACATAGTTACTTGAGAATTTAAAGTCAGTATCTGTAAATGGCTTATCCTTATGATCTTCAATGGTATAAGTACCGGAACTTCCACCCATAATAGTACCTCCATTTGCTGCCTGAGATTCCACATTATAAGACAGAATTATTGCTCCATCTGATCGTTGATAGATGTTTTTAGAAGTAACTTTATGAACCAGCTGATGTAGTCCATTCTCGAACCATTGTTTATAAGCCCAGTTATCATTGTCTAATGGAGCACGAAGAGCATCTAATTTAGGCCCCTCTCCCGCTCTGATTATATTAGTACCATTATAAATCAATTGATATATAGTACCTGTTGTATCGTTAAATTTCACTGAAAATCCGTTACCCTTAATTTCCTGGAAATTTCCATTAACGGAGTTCAATAGGTCTGACCCTTTAGCTTCTAATGCTATACTTGGTAAATTCGTGGCTGATTTAACCGGTATTTGTTCTTCCATTTGAACTTCACCCTGTTTAGCCCAGGGTTTATCAGATCTTTGAGAAAATTGAATTTTCACAAAATACTCAGAGCTGGCATCCAGTTCATTGAACTTATAAGGAATTTGAATAGTTTTTCTCTCACGAGCTTGTACTGAGGAATCTAATTCTATTTCACCCTGATCAACTTGTGTACCATCTTTCCATACTGACCAGTTAATAGAATAATCATCTAAAGATGAGAAGTAATTCTTATTAAAAATTTCAATTTTGCCGGTTGAAATATCACTAGCTTTAACACCTACATTCTGATAAACCTTTCTGATTTCATAATACTGTGGTTTTAGGTTAAGATCTGCGAAGATTAATCCATTCATCACAAAAGTTCCATCATTTGGTTTATCTCCAAAATCTCCTCCGTAAGCTAAATAACGTTCACCGGTAGTTTTATCATAGTAGTACATGCATTGATCTATCCAATCCCAGGCTGCACCTCCCATAAAGAAGTTAGACGATTCAATAGCTTCCCAGTAATCAATTAAATTTCCTGAGGCATTTCCCATAGAATGAGCATATTCAGAGATATGGAATGGATATTTTAATTTATAAGTACCTTTTACAGCACCTCTGACCCATTCAATTGAAGGATACTGGTTAGAGCCAATATCTACAATACTATTATTACGTTCATATTGAACCGGTCTTGAAAGATCAACTTTCTTAATGGCATCATATGCAGCAACAAAATTCTTTCCTGGACCAGCCTCATTACCCAAGGACCATATCACAATTGAAGGATGGTTAATAGTCGCATGAACCATTTCTAAGTTTCTGGCAACATGCGCATTTCTCCATTCTATAGGATGGGATAGTGAGGCCTCACCATAATAATATTCATGACTTTCAATGTTTGCTTCATCCTCCAGATAAATCCCATATTTGTCACATAAGTAATACCAATAAGGATCATTTGGATAATGAGAATTACGGACGTGATTAATATTTGCCCGCTTTAAAAGCATCATTTCCTTTTCCATCTGTTCATGAGAAACTACTTTCCCTGTTTCAGGGTTTGTTTCATGACGATTTACACCCTTTAGCTTAACAGTTTTACCATTTACATAGAAATATCTGCCTGCTAGTCCAAATTCATCATCAGCAGCTTTTGTGTCTTTCAATTCAACCTCTCTAAAGCCTATATAAGAGGACAATACCTCAACCACTTTATCCTTTGAGTTCAATAATTCGGCAACGATGGTGTACCTATTAGGAATCTCGGCAGACCATTTCTTCGGATTAGATATTTTTAAAGTTTGTTCAACGAGTAATGATGAATCCGCATGAATAGGATCTACTGATCTTCTCAGATCAATTTCAGTTACTTTCTTTGATGCATCTGAATAAAGCTCATTCTCATATAATGTATATCTGATTTTGTAACCCTTGACCGATTTACCACTCGTATTTAAAATATCAGCAGATACTTTTAACGTAGCATCTTTATATTCCTCGTCTAAATCAGGTATAGCAACTAGATTTCTGATCTGTACTTTAGGTTTGGCAGTCAAAGAAACTGTGCGGAATATTCCTGGTAATCTGAACATATCCTGGGCTTCCAAAAAAGATGCGTCTGAGTTTCTATAAACTTCAACGGATACTGTATTTTCTGATTTAGGGTTTAAGTATTGCGTAATATTGAAAGAAGCGAGATTACGGGAGTTTTTGGAAAAGCCAACATATTTACCGTTAACCCATAGATAGAAAAATGAATCAACGCCATCAAAGTTGATATAGACTTCCTTTTCTTTCCAATCTTTGGGTACTGTAAACGATCGCTTATAAGATCCTACCTCATTTCGATAGTTAAAGGTAGTCCAAGTTTGAGGAGGTGTCCTCATCACCCCTCCTCTCCAATCATCTACTTTTACCTGATGTTGAAAGATAACTTGCTGATTAACATAAATCGGAACACCATATTTAAGGGAACCATCTTTTTGAATTCCCAAAATATTCCAACTCATTGGTACCGGAACATCATCCCAGCTATTTACATCAAAATCTGTTCTATAGAAATCCTTTGGACGTTCTTCAGGAGTTTTAACCCAATGAAACTTCCAGGTTCCATTCAATGATAGCCAATTGGAAGAATGCTCAGGAAGAACTTTCTGAGCAGAGCTGACATCATTAAAAGAAAAGTGATAAGCATGGGGAAGTTCTTTGTTAAGGGAGAGGTCTTGAGGAGATTGCCACTCCTTACCAGTTGGAGCAATAGTATTGCCATATAGAAACCCTTCAATATGTCTGGTATTTGGAATGCTTTGTGAAAAAAGATTCCCTGACAGACTTATTAGAAATAAACCTGAGCTAAGAAACTTCGTAAGGTATTGATTCATAAATGTATTATTAGGTAATAAACAAATTTATAATCTTTAACCACAAAAAATAATGTTAGAAACCACAAAACGAAGCATATTTGGTAATTTATAAACTAATGCGCTCAATCAATCGATTGTGTATTTTTAATTTTACTTAAGGCTCTCTCCATACTAAAGTCTCTCCTTCTGATTTTGGAAAATATAATATTGAAATAGGTAGCAAATCATGTAAATTAACATCAATTGCAATAGGTTTGTTACAATTGATTTTATCAAAATCTTCGTTCAGTTCAGATAAACAAGGATTTCTTTGTTAAGAAAAGTTAATCCTACGGGAAATAATTGTAAAAAATATAGTTTTGTTACCATGATGATTAAACATATGTATTTAAAATTAGCTGCCGTAATATTAATAATAAGCTGTTCAAACAATGTTTTCGCACAAGACTCATTGGATTATAAATTAAATAAAGAAAAGGGAATTAAATTAGCTGTTAATAAAAATATACCAGAAGCTCTTCCCCTATTAACAAATTGCTATTTTGAAAACACGGAAGATAAAGAGATTCAAGCAATCATTTCAGCTTCCTTATTAACTATTGCAAGGGATAAAAACAACTTACAGAATTCATTAGATAGTATTGATGCCTGGACGGCTAAGTTTCCATTTTTACAAGAAGATAAGCAGATTCGTAAGATTTATACGATCAATGCAAATCAATTGGCATTCTTAAGCTTTCAGGAAAAAAATATTGAGAAATCTTTAGCTTACCATGATTTGGTTATCGAAGAGTTAGCTAAAAATCAGGATTTGGGATTGAAGGACAATGATGATTTAATTTCATTAGCGGTTAATTTAGCTTCTGATCAATTAAAGAAAAAAGAATTCAAGAATGCCAGAAAAATAGCTAGTGAAAGCTTAGCCTATTTTGATGACCCGGAGCTTAAAAAAATGTTGAAATATATGGATGATAAGCAATTGGGACTTTATTAGAAATAAATAAAAGATATAAAAAAGCTCGTTAAAACATATTTAACGAGCTTTTTTTATCTAAATGCTAATCCTATTTATATTAAGTCAACACTGCGTTTTACGAATGCAGTTAACTCAGCACCATTTAATAGTCCTCTAGATAATAGAGCCAGATCAAAGGCTTGTTTAGCCAACTTCTCTCCCTCTTCTTCTGGTGCTTCAAGTATACGTTTAACCAAAGGGTGATTGCCATTTACTGTTACTTTATAGTTATCAGGTAAAGTACCGTAAAAGCCCATACCTCCCCCAGTTTTGGCCATATCCTTCATACGACGCATAAACTCATCGATTGTTACAGATACTGGTAAATCATTTTCATTTAAAGCGTCTACTTCTACCTTCATGTCAGGTCGTGAAATTGCTTTTTCAAAAATTCCTGAAGCTTTTTTACTTTCATCTTCCGACAAAATTTGTTCAATTTTCTCGTCTTTAGGAATCAATTTATCAATTACATCAGCATCAACACGTTTTAATTGAACTTTTTCACCTCCATGCTGTTCTAAATAACCAGCAAAGTGAGTATCTAATGGTCCATTGAAATCTAAAACATCATATCCCTTAGCTTTAGCCGCTGCAATATATCCGTCTTGTTGAGCTTTGTCTTGAGTATATAAGTAAATGATGTTACCGTCTTTATCAACTTGGATATCCTTTACTTTCTCATAATACTCTTTGAAGGTATAGTATTCATTATCTACTGTCTGTAATAAGCAAAAATCATTAGCTTTTTCAGCAAATTTCTCATCACTCAACATACCGTATTTAATGAATAAACTGATGTCATTCCATTTCTGATCAAACCCTTTACGGTCGGATTTGAATATTTCATTTAATTTATCAGCTACCTTTTTGGTGATGTAATTATTGATTTTCTTGACATTGCTATCTGCCTGCAAGAAAGATCTTGAAACATTCAAAGGAATATCCGGTGAATCTATAACCCCTTGTAATAACATTAAGAATTCAGGAACAATATCTTTTACTTCATCAGTAATGAATACCTGACGAGAATAAAGCTGGATTTTATTACGCTGGATCTCTAATTCGTTTTTGATTTTAGGGAAATATAGAATACCTGTTAGATTAAATGGATAATCAACATTCAAATGAATCCAAAATAGAGGTTCATCCATGGATTGCGGATACAATTCATGATAGAATTTCAGGTAATCCTCATCCGTTAGTTCCGATGGAGATTTAGTCCAGGCGGGATGCGTATTGTTGATGATATTTGGAACCTCAACTGTTTTATATTGGGGTTTACCATCAGCATCTTCTCCATCTGGTTCAGATTCTGATTTAGTACCAAATTGGATTGGAACAGGTAAGAATTTACAGTATTTATTTAATATTTGTTGTATTCTATGTTTTTGTAAAAATTCAAGTGATTCTTCATTAATATGAAGGATTACATCAGTACCTCTTGTTGTTCTGGTACCAGTAGATATTTCATAAGATGTAGAACCATCACAAGTCCAATGTGCAGGCTCGGCACCTTCCTGATAAGATAACGAATCTATTTCGACCTTATCCGCTACCATAAAAGCAGAATAGAAACCTAAACCGAAGCGTCCAATAATTTCATTGGCGTCATTTGCTTCTTTAAATTTTTCCATAAACTCGGTGGCACCGGAAAAAGCTATTTGATTGATATATTTCTTGATTTCTTCAGCAGTCATTCCGATCCCGAAATCAGAAATCGTAATTGTTTTTGTTTCTTCATCAACTTTTACCTGAATGGTTAAATCACCGACTTCACCATTATATTGCCCTAATGAAGAAAGTCTTTTTATCTTCTGAGAAGCATCAACAGCATTAGAAACTAATTCACGTAAAAATATTTCATTGTCTGAGTATAAGAACTTCTTAATTACCGGAAATATATTCTCGGTATGTATTGAAATAGTACCTTTCTCTTCTTGCATATGTTTATTTATTAATATTTTAAGATTTATACTGTATACGTTAATCAACTTACATTCCAATGTTATTTTTAAGTCATTTTGACAGCTTTTTCTGTAATTTTTGCTTAATTACTTACTTTAGCTACGCAAAACAGGTTAAATTTTCAGATGATTATAAAAAAACCGGATTTTCTTAAATCTCCATTGGAACATTATCGTTCACATTTAGAAGAGATTTTCCAGGATACAGCCTCTATTTTCAGAGAGAAAAGTGTAAAGAAAAAACTCCCTTTCGTTTACACAGTGGTTTTTGCAGGAAATGAAAATAGACCACTAACTAGTTTTTCCTATGGATTATCATTTGCCAGTCATCCGGATCAACATAATAAGATCGAATTACTTCTTCAAATGAACTCTGATGATATGTCTTGGGCACACGTGGTAGGATATTTAGCAAATCAACTTCGAGGAGATTGCCCATTCCATACCGGAGAAATCATTCGCTTAGGACAAAAAGTTAGTGAAACTTCCGAATTAAATGCTTTTGTAGTTATTAATCCCGATTCAGCTTTGTTTTCTGACCGAATTAAAGATGGAAGAAAGTCTGCAGGAGTACAACTAGTTGAACTTTTACCTATCTATGAACAGGAAGTACTGACAATTCAGAAAATAGGATTAGAAAATTTTATTGAGCGCGTTAAGCCTTTGAAATCGAACCCAAATCGAAAATCATTATAATTTTTTTATTCAACCTGTAGCGTATTCCTATTCATAAACGTTTTTTCATTGAACGTTCAAAAAAATGATTTTCAAAAAGCAATTACTGAACAAATGAAAAAATATAATTTTCTAATAATCATAGGTCTTTGTATATTAACTTTAAGCAGCTGTTTAAAGGATGATGACAATTATCCATCACAAAATTACCCTCCGGTTACTATTTTGAATTACTACCCAAAAACGACCGGTGTATATTACACGGTCAATGGTAGCCCTTTAAATCAAGTAAACCCTGAGTATAAAGGAATTTCAGGTTTTTTTGCAATTCCGGGAAACAAAAGTCTTCAGGTTATAGATCGAGCAGAAAACAAAAATATTGTTGACACGACTTTCACTTTCGCAGACAGTATTGCATACAGTTGTTTTGTATATGGCACTGTTGAGAAACCGACTTTTATCCGTGTATCAGATATAGGATTGGAAAATTTAGGAACTAAAGACGGAGTTCGTTTCTTTCACTTAGCCAACAATGTTGGAAAAGTAAATTTTAAAATCGGCACCCAAGAAATCGATGGTTTTGAAGATCGGACAATAGAAACTCCTTCTACTTTGGCACAAACTCAAATTTATAGGTTAGCTAATTCCGGTAAATTCAGTATCACTGCAGAAGATGAACAAGGAAATGTGTTGGCTAAGATCGATGATTTTGAATTAGTACAGGGAAGACATTACAGTTTCATGTTATATGGAACAAAAGGTAGTTCGGATTTCCCACTAGGTTTAATGCATACCTATTATAACAATTAAGGCAGCTTTACAATACATCCATAAGAACAGAAAGGCCCGATTTTATTGGGCTTTTCTAATTTTTAAGGTTTTGTGTTATATTTATGGCTTATGAGTTTTGAGAAACCCCAGATTGATGAATCTTTTCGTGTACTTCATGAAAAAGCACATGAATACATTACTGACCAACAGGAGAATTTAGAATACAATTACGGATTTGGTCAATTTTCCAATTACACTGTGGATTGGGAAAGTTCTATCCTCAACTTTCAAAATGAGGACAATTCCAACCTAAAACTTTCGTTTCAAATAGTAGGAACATTAGATGCTGAACAATCAAAATGGACCTGGCGATGGAATGATGAATCCATTAGTACGGAAGAGCGGAACGATTTAGAAATTATTAAAAATTATGGTGATTTTTATAATTTTAGTTTTTTAACGCTTCCTGAACTTGAAGCGAATTCTGCAATAGCATGGGCATTAACTGCCATATCAGGATATCTACGTACTTCAAAAGGTATATTCAGAATCCAAAAGGATGGAATAGCTAATTTTGTATATTTTAAGGAAATATTGATATAAGGTAATTTATAAAAAGTAACCTTTCATCAGCCTATTTCAATCGTAATTGAAATTCCTTATTTTCGCACACATTTTTTACGAATAAACAACGAATGCAGTTAACAAAATTAGAGATCAAGGGATTTAAGAGTTTTGGCGACAAAGTAACTATCAACTTTAATGAAGGCGTAACAGCCATCGTTGGACCAAATGGCTGTGGAAAGTCTAATGTTGTTGATGCCATGCGTTGGGTCTTGGGAGAACAAAGTACGAGAAACTTGAGATCCGATAAAATGGAAAATATTATCTTCAACGGTACCAAAAATCGTAAACCAGCAAATCTCGCAGAAGTATCCCTTACATTCGACAATACAAAAAATATCTTACCTACAGAATTCACAACGGTAACCATAACTAGAAAACTATTTCGAACTGGTGAAAGTGAGTATAGATTAAATGATGTAAAATGTAGACTCAAGGATATTACAGACTTATTCCTCGATACTGGAATAGGCTCTGACACCTACTCTATTATTGAATTAAAAATGATCGACGAGATCATAGCAAATAAAGACAATTCACGAAGAAATCTATTTGAAGAAGCTTCGGGTATCTCAAAGTATAAAGTCAGAAAAAAACAAACACTTTCTAAATTAAAAGACACAGAAACCGATCTTGCCCGAGTAGACGATTTATTATTTGAAATAAATAAAAACCTAAAATCCTTAGAAAATCAGGCAAAGAAAGCTGAAAAATACTTTAAACTGAAGGAAGAATATAAAGAAGCAAGTATTGGTTTAGCATATTATAAGTTGGAAGATTTTCAGACTGATCTGGAAAGAATAACAGAACAGGAAACGGAACAGCAACAAAAATTAAAGGTGATCCTTTCGCAAATGGAGCACAAAGAAAAAAATCTTCAGACTTCTAAGTCAGATATTCTTTCAAAAGAAAAAAATCTTGCAGCTCAACAGAAAATTACGAATGAGTATGTAAACAAAATCAGGTCATACGAATCTGATAAAAAGATTAAAAATGCCCAATTACAACATCTGCAAGAAAAAGAAACCCGATTAAATAATGATCTTCAGAATGATAAACAACAGTTAAATCATATTCAATATCAGATTAAGCGTTTAAATGAGGAACTTTTTGAAGAGCAAAACATCTTAGATAAAGTACAACTGGATTTAGATGGAAATAAGATCGAGGTAGATGAATTAAGATCACAACAACAGGCTGCAAAAGCAAAATTGGATGAGTTTTCTAGAAATAGTCAATCGTTACAGAGTCAAATATATGCTCTGGAAAAGGAATTAGCTGTGTTAGGAATTCAAAAAGAATCGCTAGAACAAGAATCATTAAGGACAACTGCTGATACAGAATCTAAAGGCGAGGAATTAAAGGAGTTCAATAAACTTGTTGCTGATTTAGAAGAACGTGTAAGTATACAAAAAGATCAATTTGATAGCGCCTTGCGTTCTGAAACAGAAATTCAAGATCAGATTAACGAATGCGAAGAAAAAATCAGACATGCCGCTGAGGATTTGAGTAAAAAGGTTCGTATCGTAGATGCAAAGCAAAATGAGTATAACCTTACAAAATCCCTCGTAGATAATTTAGAAGGATTTCCTGAATCAATCAAATTCCTGAGAAAACATGCAGGTTGGAAAAAGAATCCACCTCTGTTTTCAGACATTTTATTTTGTAAGGAGGATTTCCGTGTTGCGATTGAGAACTATTTGGAATCTATTATGAATCACTATGTTGTGGAAACAAAAGATGATGCTGTACAGGCCATCAAATTACTAAGTGATTCTTCAAGAGGCAGAGCTAATTTCTTTGTTTTAGAAGCAGTTAAGGAATTAAAAGATGAACCAATAAATATTTTAAAAGAAAATGGACTCATCTCGGCAATGGAAATAATTACCGTAGAAGATAAATACAAACCTTTATGTAATATATTGTTAAACAATGTTTATTTATTGGATTCAGAGTCTGATGTTGATTTAGAATCAAATTTACCAACAGATCATAGGATTATCCTTCAGAAAGATGGTAAATATGCTAAAAACAAACTAGGAGTTAGCGGGGGCTCTGTAGGATTGTTTGAGGGAAAACGTATTGGCCGTGCGAAGAATTTAGAAATTCTGATAAAAGAGATCAAAGAATTAAATCAAGAGATCGAGCTTATCCACAAAGAACAAGATGATCTAAACAGCAAGTTAATTAGCCTTAAAGCTAGTTCCCAAAAAGAATTAATCGATGAACAACGGCTTCAATTAAACCGTTTGAGTAACGAATTAATTTCTGTTAAAACTAAACAGGAACAGTATCAGACATTTATTAGCACAAGTCAGAACAGAAAACAGGACATTGAATTAAAAGTATCCAACATACTTACTCAACTACAGAAATCAGAACCTGAATTAATAAGTTTCAAAGAGACCGCTAGAGAAAATCAAGTCGTACTAAGCAATCTAGAAGACGCATATCATGCGATAGCAGTAATTCTGGATGAGAAATCTACTGTTTACAATGAGAAGAACATTAAATTTCATCAACAACAGAATAAGGTCAATACCATCCAGCGGGATTTAGAATTTCGGGAATCTCAGCAAGAGAATTTTGAGGAAAGAATTCTAAGATTCAATATAGAATTTGAGAAAGTAAAAGAAGAATTAAAAGATACGTTAAAATTTTCGGACAACAATGACACGGACTTAAGTGGCATGTATGAGCAAAAAGAACTTCTTGAAAAAGGACTCCAGGAAATTGAGGAGGATTTTTTTAAATCCAGAAAAATAATTAACGATTTAGAGGATGAAATCAGTCAGCTAAGGAAAGCTAAGGATATCTCAGATACGCTTATTTCAGCATTAAAAGACAAGAAAACTGCATTACAGATTGATCTAAATACGCTCAAAGAACGTCTTTCTGTAGAATTTAATATTGAGCTTCAAGATCTCTTAGAAGGAGAAATTCCTGAAGGAAGACTTCAACTTTCTGAATTAGAAACGAAATGCACAAAGCTGAAGAAGCAATTGAATGATTATGGCAGTATCAACCCAACAGCTAAAGAAGCTTATGATGAGATGGATGAACGTCACAGTTTTATTCAAAAGGAAAAAACAGATTTAATGGAGGCTAAAGCTTCTTTGCTAAGCACTATCCAAGAGATTGATCAATCAGCAAATGATAAATTTATGTACGCTTTTACAACTGTACGTGAGAATTTCATCAAGGTATTCCGTTCATTATTTAATGAAGAGGATTCTTGTGATATCGTTTTGAGTGATCCTAAAAATCCTTTAGAATCAGACATTGATATTATTGCCAGACCTAAAGGAAAACGGCCTTTATCCATCAATCAACTTTCTGGTGGTGAGAAAACATTGACATCTACAGCTTTATTGTTCTCTCTTTATTTATTGAAGCCTGCCCCTTTCTGTATCTTCGATGAAGTTGATGCACCTTTAGACGATACAAATATTGATAAATTCAATAATATTATTCGTGAGTTCTCTAACCAATCACAGTTTATTGTTGTTTCACACAATAAACGGACGATTGCGAGCACAGATATTATTTATGGTGTAACCATGGTAGAGCAAGGTGTATCGAGAGTTGTAGCAGTAGATTTAAGGGATGTAGCTTAAATTACTAAAGAGTATTAGAATTTAATATTCAGGTTTTAATAAAGAGTTGTTGCTGATGTTAACAACTCTTTATTTTTTGCGTTCTATCCAATCATTGGAGAATAAATAATAGATCGCATTCGTGCCAATCAGTATGATCATAGCAAAATATCCGATTTTTTTATTTTCATGATCAGGTCCAAATAAGAAGTAAAACATTGTTATTGCAGCTGCTAATGAAATAATCAAGAGGAGTAATCGATTATAACTCATAACAAAATAATTGACTGGTTAATAATAAAGTAAATTTAACGAATTTGGACATAAAAAAAGCATCTGAAAATTCAAATGCTTTTTAAATACTAAATATTTTTTACTACTATTTCAACGTTGTTTCAAATAACTTCAGAATTCGCTTATATTCATCGGTCCAGCTACTAGGTTGAACAAATCCGTGGTCTTCTACTGGATAAACCGCCAGTTCCCAATTTTCTTTTCCGAGTTCGATTAAACGTTGGTTAAGTCGCACGATATCTTGAAATTGAACATTCACGTCGACCATTCCATGTAGCATTAACAGATTGCCTTTCAATTTATCTGCAAAATAAATTGGCGAGCTACGCTTAAAAGCAATTGGATCTTCTACTGGTGTATTTAAAATATTGGCAGTATACCCATGATTATAATGAGCCCAGTCTGTAACCGATCGAAGAGCTGCTCCAGACTTAAAAACTTCCGGTTCTGTAAATAACCCCATTAGTGTTATAAAACCTCCGTAGGAGCCTCCATATAGGCCTACATTAGAAGGGTTCACTCCATAATGATCTACAAGGTATTTAACACCGTCAACCTGATCCGTTAAATCTTTTCCACCCATATGTCTGTAGATACCTGTCCTGTGATTTCTTCCATAACCGGAACTTGCCGTGTAGTCAATATCTATAACCGTATAACCATTATCCGCTAACAGATTATTGAACATATACTCTCTAAAATATTGACTCCACCAATAGTGAACATTTTGTAAATAACCGGCACCATGGACAAATACGACAGCGGGTTTGTTGGGATGTGGGTTTTTAGCAGGATAAACCCTTGCATACACATCATCTCCGTAACGGTTAGAGAATTTAACCATGTCGGGTTCCCGCCACTCATAGCTATCAAATTCGGCCGTAGTGGACTTTGTGATTTGTTGAGCGTCTGATTTATCTTTATTACTTTGTAAATAAAGCTCCCAAGGCTTATTCATTGTAGAGTGATTGATGGCTAACCATTTTTCATCCGGTGATAGAAGAACTTCATTCCCTCCTTTCATGGAAGTAATTTGCTGTAAATGACTTCCATCAACGCCTAGTTTATAATAATGAGTTATTCCGGGATGTTCTTTATTTCCTGAGATATAGAAGGTTTTACCGTCTTTGGAAAGATTAACGCTCTGAACTTCCCAATTACCTTGCGTTAACTGCTTTTTGGAATTACTGCTTATATCGTATATGTATAAATGAGAATAACCCGTTTCTTCACTTTGAAAATAAAATTTATCAGTATCCAGCCATTTCACATCTCTTCCGATTCCGGGTCCGGAAATCCAAGCATCATCATGTTGTCTATCGAGTTGATTAAGGCCAGCATCTTCAGGGTTTAATTTAAGAATCCAAAAGTCTTTGTTATCCTGGGATTTTGCGGTAATTACTACATTCTTGGAATCCGGAGACCAAGAGGCATTTCCCCAATTAACATTTCTGTCTTCATTAGCTTTTTGAAGTTCAGCTAATCGTTCCGGATAATCGCTTAAGTATGCAGGCAAATCTTTAATACCAGGAATCATAGAAGATTTTATTTCTAATACCGTATCCTGTTGAACTTTATAAACAAATGATTTATATTGGGCCAAAGCATTTCCAACCTTTGTCCGCATATTTAAATCTTCCACATAACCTGAACGAGTTATAAAATTTGGAACGATTGTATTTCTGTTACCTTTTGCAGGATAGATGACCCGAAAAGTTACATATTGACCATCAGGACTTACTGAAATACCGGATAAGAATCCATCACCGAGATATTGTGATTTCTTTGTTTCCTTTTTCTTTCGAGTATCTTTAATACGATCTTCTTCTTTAAATACTTCAAACAAAGCTTCCTGATCCTTTTTTAACCACTCATCTTGTTCAGATAATTTTGATTCTGTTTTAGTTTCATGGCCTTTCTGGAAATTTGTTATTTGCCGTAAGGAATTGTTATTTAAATCTATGCTGTATACATTATCATTCCTCTGGAAAACAAGTTCATTATTCAATAAAAAAGTTATCGGACTTTCAAATTCTTGCGTTTTTGTCAACTGAACTACCTTATTTTCTTTATTGTATTTAACATACAAATCACCTTCTCTTTGATATACTGCTAAGCTTTTGTCTTTGTTATATATATAATTTGGTGATTGCTCCAAATTTGCAATACTATCAGAACTTAGTTCATATTTTTTTGTAGTAACATCCAATCGGTACACATCTGCTTTATCTTTTCCATCCGGGTTCCAATCAAAGTATAGGTATTTACTATTATCAGACCATCTATAATTGGATGGAGAGACTCCCATCCATTTAGGATCTCGCATGATCTTTTCAACTGTCAGAGGAGCTAATTGAGCATTACTGACGCCTATGAATACAAATATTGAAAGTGAAAAAATAAGATAAATCTTATGCATAAATAATTGGATTGATTAATAAGAACAAGTATACGAGATTCCGTATGGAATTGGAAAACGTCAAGCTATTTTTACTATAACATAATGCCAAAAAAACGGCAGCCCATCTTGGACTGCCGCTTAATGTTTTATGAAATTGACCGATTACAATTTCTTGATTCTAATATTTCGGAAGAATACTTCTGTTCCATGACCTAAAAATCCAATATGTCCGGATGCATTCTCTAAACCTGGGTGCTGTTTACTATCAGCAGGACCATTTTTAGTTGCTTGTTTTAAATCACCATCAACAATTACTTTTCCATTCACTGTAACTTTAATTTTACTCCCCTGAACACGTATTTCTTCAGTATTCCACTCCCCGACAGGATTTAATGCTCCACGCTTAGCGGCAATAATTCCGTAAACAGAACCGTGGTACTGATAAGGTTTTAAATCCTTATATACATCGGCATCATCATCCAATACTTGGATTTCCATACCCACATAAGCTGCATCTCCCTCTAATGGCGTACGAATACCAATACCGTTATTAGCGCCAGGAGTTAATTTAAATTCAAAACGATATACAAAATCTCCGTATTCATCTTTAGTATAAAGATTCTTGCCAAATTTTGCATCAGGATTCGAACGTAGGAATCCTTCTTGTGTGATTTCGTATGCAGAAGACGTAGTCCATTTGTCTAAATTATTACCATCAAATAATAAATCGAATCCCTCTTTCTTTTCTTGTTCACTTAAAGAATAAACTTCTTTTCTAGGAATTTCCTTGATGTAAATATCACGGTACCATACTCTAGATCCATGTGCCTGCAATTCGATTTGTTCGGTTGGGAAAATAGATTGATTGCGATCCCAATAGTTCTCCAATGGTACATTATCTACTACTAATTCACCGTTCAACCATACTGAAACATTCTCGCCAATCATTTTGATTTTGAAATTGTTCCACTCTCCTAATGGATTATCAGCAACTTTTAAAGGATCTTTAGCATTTTTAGAATTGTTATATAGCCCACCTGATCCAACTTGAGCACCTACTTCTGTTCGTGAAATATCCCAAATCTGAACTTGAGGAGTTCCTCTTAAATAAATCCCAGCATCAGGTTCTTTTCCATTTGGATCTAATTTCCAATCCACTAACATTTCAAAATCGCCATATTGCTTTACTGTGGCAATGTTATCTCCGTGTCCGCTAAATACAAGACTACCATCTTCAGCAGTCCAGCTTTCACGCATTTTCTTATCGGCTTCAGTTTGCTTTTTTGCTAATTCATCTTTTGACATATTAGCACGTTTGATAGGATTTTCAACCAGACCTTTCCAACCCGTTAAATCTTTACCATTGAATAAAGAAACATACCCTTGCTCATTTGGCATTTCTGCTAAATGACGAACTATAGCTTCTTTAAGGTAAGAGCTTTCGCTTCCTGATAACTTACCAGCTGCAGAATTCAAAATTCTACGAATATCCTCTCCTACATAACTTTTATTATCCATAGCAATATTCATTGCCACATTTGTTGCAGTAGAGCCTAATTCAGCATCATCCATATACTTCTCAGCAAACATCAATGCCTGATATGTACCAGTAGATTGAAGATTACTTAATGCCGCACGCTTTTGTTTAACATCTTGCGCTAAAGAAAAGGCATCTTTCAAGAATAATGTTTTTTGATCCGGATTAACAGTGCTCGCATTTAATTGTTTAATTAAACCGTTGAATACTGTATTAAATATCGCAGGATCCTTTTCAGTTTTTGAAAGACGAATTAGGATAGGTAAAGACTCAGCTGTTGACCAATTTGCTAATGCCTGTATTGCTTCAGCTTTTAAAGGACCGTTATTCCCAGCATAATTTTCAACAGCTTTCAATGCATCTGCGCCCGCAACACCCGCAAAGATCGGGAAATACTTACCTGCGGAAGGAGCTGCAGAACGAGAAATATTTGCTGCTAAGCGTTGTATTTTAGCGTCTTTATCCGTACTTGCATTGATAGCAAGAATAGCTGCTTGTTGCGCATACTGCAATTCTTCACCCGATGCATTACCCAATAAAGCAATGATTGAATCTAAATTATCAGGATTTGCAGTTGTTGGCAATGCTTTAAAAGCCGCTAACTTAACAGCAGCATCTGACGAAGTAGTTAGTGGTAAAACTGCAGACGAAGATGAGTCATTTACTCGCTGTGATAAGACATCTAATAAGGCAACTTGAGTTTTTGTATCCGCATTTGCCAATGCATTGTTAACAACATCTATTGCACCATTATCTTTAGATGATAAAAGAAGTGTTTTAATAACTTTTAGTTCTTTCTCCGAAGCATTTGGAATTTGCTTTACAAGGAAATCAGCATTTGAACCTTTGGAAAGTACCGAAAGGGCATTCAAGGCCGCAATTTTAGCTTCCTCATCCTTTAAAGCAGGAAAGCTTTTTTCAATAACATTTATTGATCCGGTTGCATCTTCAGTTGCCAGGAAATTTAAAACACTTTCTTGAGCGTCTGCATCTAATTTCTTTAATGAACCAGCAAGCTTGATTAAATCAGAAGCTTTAGCTTCATCAGCTAAAAGTCCTAGAGCCACATTACGAAGAACTTTATCCTCACTTGAAGCTAATTTAATTAATTGCTTTTTTTGTTTTGCGGGAGCAATCTCTGTTAATACAGCTAAAGCACCAGCCTGAATTGTAGAAGCTTTAGAGGCTGCAGCATTTTTATACAATGTAGTTGCAAACTTATTCGCTTCGGAATCTTTATCTTTTTTAACTAAAGTTTGAGCATAATGAACAGCCAAACTTGCAGCATTCGTTCTATCGTATTGATAATTTTTTTCCTGAGCTTTTTGTAAAAAGAGATCAGCAGCATTTGAACCGCCGATTTTACTCAAAGCAGTTAGTCCTGCTAACTGGAAATTGTCTGAAGTATATTTACTGATTAATTCAATGATCTTAGCTTCAGCATCTGTAGATTCTAAGTCTCCCAATGCGGAAACTATTGCTGTCGCTGTTTTCTCAGTTGACGAACTATTTAATGCAGTATTCAAGGCTGCTGCTGCTTCCGGAGTACGAATTGCATTCAATACTCTCGCCGCCTTTTCAGCTAGTTCTTCATCAGCTAAATAAGGAACAACCTTATCAATTGCTTCATTCTTAGCACAAAGTTTTAATAATTCGAATACATAACCTTTATTATTCTTATCAGTTAATTTATCTAATGCATCTAATAAACCATTTACATAGGTAGCCCGTTGGCTTTCCATATTAGGCTGCATAACATAAAACGCATAGGAATTCGTAGCATATTCTACCTGTGCATTACTACCACCCTGAGGCTTAAGACCTAACAATAAAGCAGAAACATCACCGGAAGTAAAGCCTTCTAATTCTTTCATGGCTAATAGAAACTTCGTTTGTTCCTCTGCAGGTTGCTGGGCTAAAACATCCGCAATTTTTGTTGCAGTCGTACGTCCGGACGGCTGTTGTGCATATGCGGCAACTTGTAAAAATAATAATGCAGTTATCGTGTTAAATACTTTTTTCATTTTGTCTTATAGGTTTAGAAAGACCAAGGGCCCCTCATAGGCTGGTTAATTAATCTGTTAGCTGCTTCGTCATTTACAAACTCTTGTTTGTCCGAATCATAATGAAGGGTTTTATTCAAGCGTAATGCCGTAAGACCTAAATTAACCAAGGTACAAGAGTAATAGCCATTTTCCTCATTAAGAGCAAACTTTTGACGAGTACGAACGGCCTCTACGAAATCAGTAACTTGAGGTGCAGGATCAGGATATTGAGATAATTTACGCTCTAAATCAGGAATATCTGATACAAAACCCTTATATAACTTTCCTTTAGGACCTTCAATATAGGCTTTCCCTGTTTCTGTACCTTCTCCATCCAATATAATTTGACAACCGTCAGCGTAAGTATATGTAATCTTGCGCCAGGTACCAACAGCATCCGAATGTTGTTGCGGAGCATCTACCTCAATTTTAATTGGGCTTTCATTGTCCTTTCCTAAGAAATATTGAACAGGATCCATATAATGTTGCCCCATGTCCCCTAGTCCACCACCATCATAATCCCAATAACCTCTAAAAGTTAAATGCGTACGATGTTTACTATATGGTTTATGAGGAGCTGGCCCTAACCACATTTCATAATCTAATTCCGCTGGTACCTGCTCTACAGGAAGGTCTGTTTTCCCGACCCAATAGAACTTCCAATCAAATCCGGTATGTTTACTGATTGTCACTTTCAAAGGCCAACCTAACATACCTGTATCCACTAATTTCTTAATCTTTTTAACAGGAACATTCATTCCATAAAAATTGTCATCAAAGCGGAACCAAGTATTTAATCTAAATATATTACCATGCTGTTTAACAGCTTCTTTCACTTTCTTACCTTCACCGATAGTTCTGGTCATTGGTTTCTCACACCAGATATCCTTTCCGGAACGTGCAGCTTCTACGGCCATTAAACCATGCCAATGAGGAGGAGTAGCAATGTGAACGATATCAACTTCTGAATTTTGGATTAGATCACGGAAATCATGGTGTTCTTTTATACCACCACCTAAAGCTTTTTGTGCTAAAGCCAAATGTCTGCTATCAACATCACAGATCGCAACTGTTTTCGTCCCGGCATATCCAAAATGCCCTCGTCCCATTGATCCGACTCCGATAACACCTTTTGTTAGGTGATCACTTGGTGCGAGATAGCCTTTTCCAAGTACAAAACGAGGCACGATCGTAAATGCAGCGGCCCCAATCAATGATTTTTTTATAAAATCACGTCTAGAAGTATTATTGTTTTCTTTCATAAAATTTATGATTCAACTGGATACAATAATTGTTAAACAACCTGCAGAAAATCTCTATTAAGAGATAAAAATTTATTCGCAAATCTTTGATTATTGGATCATATAATTGTTTTTATAGATTTAGTTTCACAAGTGTAGTAAAAGTTTTCAGTTTATGATTATTCCATCCTGCCATATCTTTATTAATTTAAGCCAATCAATTTGATCTGTAGCCGTGTAGAATGATGCAAACGATTGCGTAAATGAATTATTACCTAAATCAATCATTGAAATAATATTTTCATAAAAATAGCAATAATAAAGATAATTAAACCTTTTTAAAGCAACCCTAAGTTAATCATTTACTTAAATTCAGGTATGAAATTGCAATTTCATCATATATTTTTTTCGAATAATTAAGCAAAACATCTTGTTAATGAGCTATTCTATACAATTAATACCTGATATTAATTTAATATAAAGAATAGGCTATTACTTGTATTTTATTCTTAAAATTACTTACATTTAGCATAAAACACATTTAAATGTTAACTGGAACCGACAGAAAAGATCAACTAAATAAACTTAAAGCATCAATAATTTGGGATATTGTAATTATTGGAGGTGGGGCAACAGGATTAGGTACAGCAGTAGATGCTGCAAGTCGAGGATTTAAAGTCCTATTAATTGAAAAATACGATTTTGCTAAGGGTACCTCCTCTAAAAGTACAAAATTAGTCCATGGAGGTGTCCGTTATTTGGCTAATGGTGATATCAAACTAGTAATGGGAGCACTAAGGGAAAGAGGATTAATCTTTAAAAATGCTCCTCATGTTTCTTCAATCCAATCATTTATTATACCTGTATATTCAATTTTCAGCAAACTTAAATATCTTATTGGATTAAAACTATACGATTGGCTTGCAGGAAGTCTGCGGATTGGTAACTCAAAATCCTTATCAAAAAAAGAGGTAGTAGAAAAATTACCCCATATTAATACCAAAGATCTTAAAGGAGGCATCTTATATTATGATGGTCAATTTGATGATGCCCGACTTGCTGTGAATTTAGCTCAAACCGCTATCGAGCAAGGAGCTACTGTCCTTAACTACATGGAAGCTATTGAAATTCATAAGAATAAACTCGGAAAAGTAGACGGTATTACTATTAGAGACACTGAAACTAGTGATAGTTATAATATTAAATCAAAGTCAGTTATAAATGCGACGGGGATATTCGTTGATGACATCTTAAAGATGGATTCACCGCATCATAAAAATTTAGTTAGACCAAGCCAGGGATCACATATCGTTATTGATCAAAGTTTTCTGGGAGCTACAGATGCCTTAATGATTCCTGAGACCAGTGATGGTCGAGTTCTATTTGGTGTACCATGGCACGGAAAAGTATTGTTGGGAACTACCGACATTCCGATAGATGAGCATGAAATTGAACCACGACCTATGGAAGATGAAATAGAATTTATTCTTTCCACAGCAGATAAATACTTAAAGCCTTCTCCTAAACGCCAGGATATTTTAGCAATATATGCAGGATTAAGACCCTTGGCTGCACCCAAGGATAATGATGAAAGCACAAAAGAAATTTCAAGAGATCATAAATTAATAAAAAGCACATCTAATCTGATCACTATTACCGGTGGAAAATGGACAACATATAGAAAAATGGCTGAGGAAACTGTTAATATGGCTATAACTGTTGCCGAACTTGATCATGTCTCATGTAAAACAAAACATCTCCCTATCCATGGCTCCACAACAGATATTTATCATGCGCATTGGAATTTATATGGAAAAGATTATCAAGCTATTCAACAATTGATTCAAGAAGATGAATCATTAAAAGAAATTTTAGTCGAAGGTTATGAATATAATGCGGCAGAGGTTGTCTGGGCCTGTAGGTATGAAATGATTCGTAAAGTTGAAGATTTCTTGGCCAGAAGATGTCGATTATTACTATTAGATGCAAAAGCATCCATTTTAGCGGCTCCTAAAGTTGCTGAAATAATGGCCCGAGAATTAGGTAAATCAGAAGAATGGGCTCAAAAAGAAGTTAACCAATACATTGAATTATCAAAACGTTATATTTTATAATTCAACACTTTATAAATCTTTATTAAAATGAAAGAATATATAATTGCATTAGACCAAGGTACAACTAGTTCACGAGCTATCCTTTTTAATAAAAAGGGTGAAATCGTTAATATAGCACAGAAAGAGTTTCAACAGATTTATCCAAAATCGGGATGGGTCGAACATGACCCTCAGGAAATTTGGTCAAGCCAATTTGCAGTGATGACTGAAGTATTTGCGAAATCAAAAACCAAATTAGATTCTATAAAAGGAATAGGAATTACGAATCAAAGAGAAACTACTGTTGTTTGGAATCGAAGAACGGGAGAACCTATTTATAACGCAATTGTATGGCAAGATCGAAGAACAGCAGATTATTGTGCTAAACTTATTAAAGAAGGTCATCTGGAAAAAGTTCAGGAAAAAACAGGATTATTAATTGATTCCTATTTCTCAGCAACAAAAATCAAATGGATCTTAGATAATGTTAAAGGAGCCAGAAAGCTTGCTGAGAGAAAAGAATTAGCCTTCGGAACAATAGACTCATGGTTAATTTGGAACTTAACAAATGGTGAAAAGCACGTGACTGACGTAACGAATGCTTCAAGAACTATGTTATATAATATCAATACCCTTGAATGGGACAAGGATTTATTGAGTTTATTCGATATTCCTGAATCATTGCTTCCGGAGGTTAAGAGTTCCTCTGAAATCTATGGCGAAACTTCAGGTGAACTAGGCAGTAAGCGAATTCCTATTGCTGGAATAGCTGGTGATCAACAAGCTGCTCTTTTTGGACAGATGTGTACCAAAAAAGGAATGGCTAAAAACACATATGGAACGGGCTGTTTTTTATTAATGAATATTGGTAATAAACCTGTAAAATCCAGCAATAAATTAGTGACTACTATTGGTTGGAAAATTGGTAAAGAAGTAGTTTATGCTTTAGAAGGCAGTATATTTATTGGCGGAGCCGTGGTACAATGGTTACGCGATGAGCTAAAAATTATCAAAAAATCCAGTGATATTGAAGCTTTAGCGACAAGTGTAGAAGACACTGATGGTGTCTATTTAGTTCCTGCTTTTGCCGGATTAGGAGCTCCCTATTGGGATTCTAATGCGCGTGGTACCATCTTTGGTATCTCTCGCGGCACTACTGACGCACATATAGCAAGAGCTGCATTAGAAAGCATAGCCTATCAGACCCATGACATATTAAAAGCAATGGAGGCTGACTCAAAGACGAAAATTAAAGAATTACGAGTAGATGGTGGAGCAACAGAGAATAAATTTCTACTGCAGTTTCAGGCAGATGTATTGAAATCTATTGTCGTAAAGCCTAAGATCACTGAAACCACCGCTATGGGAGCTGCGTTCCTCGCAGGGTTGGCAGTAGGATTCTGGAAAAATTTAGATGAATTACAGGATTTATGGCAGGAAGATATCCGTATTGAAGCTCAGAAAACCAGTAAATTAACAAAGAATCTAAACGAATGGAAACGAGCAGTAAATGCTGTAATATATTGGTCAAATAACGAATAAACCTTATTATAAATAAATAACTAAACCTAATATGACACCATTTGTAGCTGAACTTATTGGCACCGCGATCTTAATACTCTTGGGAGGAGGCGTAGTCGCTAATGTAGTACTAAACAAAACAAAAGGAAACGATTCGGGATGGATTGTAATAACTACCGCATGGGCATTAGCAGTTTTTGTAGGAGTAACCATTGCGAGCCCTTATAGCGGGGCACATTTAAACTGTGCCGTAACAATAGCTAATCTTGCTTTAGGCAAAATGGACCTGATGACAGCACTCTCTTATATTACTGCTCAAATATTAGGGGCCATGATAGGAGCATTTGTAGTATGGTTAGTTTATAAAAATCATTTCGAAGCAACAGAAGATCCAGGGGCTAAACAAGCTGTTTTTTGCACAGCACCTGCAATACGAAAACCTTTTATCAATCTAATCTCAGAAATTGTAGGAACTTTTGTTTTAATCTTCACAATTCTTCATTTTACTGATGCAACTTTATCTGATGATACTATCATTGGACTCGGATCTATTGGAGCAATACCTGTTGCGTTTGTAGTATGGGTTATTGGACTTTCATTAGGTGGGACGACCGGATATGCGATAAATCCTGCTAGAGATTTAGGTCCCCGCATCATGCATGCAATACTTCCTATCAAAAATAAAGCAGGATTTGACCCAGGTTATGCTTGGGTACCCGTGCTTGGCCCAATAATTGGGGCATTGTTAGCTGTAGGATTAAATTTACTAATACACTAATGAAATGAAAAAGGGATTTTTTAAATTTTTGAATAAGATCAATCAGAAATTGCTACCAAAATACAGCAAAGAAGATCCTTCTAAATTAAGTAAGCTACAACAGGCTGTTGTAGCTTACCGATATTATATTTTGATAAATTCTATGGATTAAGCTTTAACAGCTTCAGTAGATGCACTTGAATCCGGTCCTTCATTAATTACTTTGATCACATTAGATGGGAATACCACATTTCCATTCAATACATTTTTAATAGACTCTCCTATTTCGTTCTTAGTCGCCCAATAAACTTCACGGTTCGCCCATGCACGAACTACTAATGTTATTCCTGACTCTTTTAAATCACCTACAATAACTTCCTTTTTCGGAGCATCTAAAATTCTTTTATCACTATTTAAAACGGATAAGATGGTTTCTCTCGCCTGTTTAATATTCGAATCATAAGAAATTACAAAGGTAAACTGCATTCTCCGGGCTGTAATTTTTGTATAATTTTTAATTACTGAATTTGCCAATGTACCATTAGGACTAAATACCCGAATACCATCATCATCAATGATAGTTGTATACAGTAAATCAATGCGTTCAACAGTCCCGGACGAACCATTTGCACTTGAAATATAATCGCCCGCATCAAATGGTCTGAATATTAAAATCAACACTCCTCCAGCGAAATTAGACAAACTTCCCTGTAAGGCCATACCTACAGCCAATCCAAAAGCTGATAAAGCAGCTATAAAGGAGGTAGTCTGAATACCCATTGTATTTGCCACAGTAAGAATCAATAAAGCGTAAAGCGCAAACTTCACCAAGCTTTTAATGAAAGAGCGTATTGACATATCCACATTTCTCTTTGCGAAACGTTTATCAATAAGATTTAAGGCAAATTTGATTACGAACCTTCCAATTATTAATATAAATAGACCAATAATAATTACTGGTATCTTTAAAAGAACGGCGTCAAAAAGTTTTTCCAGGCTAGATTCAAGATTTACGAAATTCATATATGTCGATGCAATTATAAGATGCAAAATTAAAAAAATACTCTCAGATACAGCAGGGACACTAATATTTTAAATAACTTTAACATATGGAATTCAGTTATTTCGACAACAATGCTACAACTAGGATAGATGAGAAAGTCCTGGAAGCAATGCTTCCCTATCTTCAGGATTCATATGGAAATGCCTCAAGCGTTCAACATAAGTTGGGGAGACAGGCAAATCATGCGGTTGAAAAAGCTAGATTACAAGTTGCAGAGTTGCTGAATGCAAACCCTAAGGAGATTATATTTACCTCTGGAGCCACGGAAAGTATTAATACTGTTATTAAGGGAATCAGTAAAAACTATAAGACCAAAGGAAAACATATAATCACCTGTAAAACAGAACATAAAGCAGTGTTGAATAGTTGTGAGGTTCTTGAAAAGAATGGGCTTCTTGTAAGCTATTTAGATGTGGATGAATTCGGACAGATGGATTTAGATAAATTGAAACAAACTATCCGTGAGGATACCATTCTAGTTAGTCTAATGGCTGCCAATAATGAAACCGGAATCCTTCATCCAATTGTTGAAATAGCAAAAATTTGTCAAGAAAAAGATGTTCTTTTTTTCTGTGATGCAACGCAATGGATTGGCAAGATACCTTTAGATCTTCAGAAAATACCTATTGATATACTTTGTATGAGTGGACATAAAATACATGGTCCAAAAGGAGTTGGTGCTTTATATATCCGAAGAAAGAGCAAACCCATACAAATACCTCCTTTGATTGTTGGTGGAAAACAAGAATCAGGTCTCCGGGGAGGCACTTACGCTGTCCATCAGATTGTAGGATTAGGTGAAGCTGCAGCCCAGGTGAATTTCAGTGAGCCTCATGAGAATATTAGAGATTATTTTGAAAAAAAACTTATAGAAAGCATTGAGGACATAAGCATTAAGACACAAAGAGTCAAACGTTTACCAAACACAAGTAATGTTCAGTTTAAGCATGTTAAGGGAAGTGAATTAATGACTAAATTAAGTAATATAGCTATTTCCTCCGGATCTGCTTGTGTTTCCGGCGACCGAGACCCTTCACACGTTTTGAAAGCGATGGGAATGACCGATGACGAAGCTTATTGTAGTCTTCGATTTAGTTTTAGTAAGTACAACAGCAAAGAAGAAATTGATACTGCACTCTTACAAATCAAATCGGCGGTTGAGCAAATTAGAGCACACTCTCCTATTTGGGAAATGTATAAGGAAGGATTAATATGACAGAAGTCAGATGATATATTTCTGATATGAATTATGATTTATGTAAATTTGTAAATAATTAAGGAGAAGAGCAATATGGTTACCATTACAGATAAAGCAAAGGAACGCATTGATTCAATTATGAAAGAAGAGAACTACGACTCAGCTTATTTCGTACGAGTAGCTGTAGAAAGTGGTGGTTGTTCTGGACTTTCATATAAGTTGAACTTTGATAATGAAGAAAAAAAAGGAGATCAGTTTTTTGAAGATAGAGGGATTAAAATATGTTTAGATATTAAATCCTATCTATATTTAGCTGGAACTGAGCTTGATTATTCAGATGGTCTGAATGGAAAAGGATTTGAATTTCATAATCCAAACGCATCCAGAACATGTGCATGTGGTGAAAGTTTTTCAGTTTAATTGATATAATAAAAAAACAGGCAATCTTTAATTGGGTTGCCTGTTTTTTTGTTCCCAGCCGATAATAAGCCTCGTCACCATACCATAGCGGGCCATTCCTTCCGCCTGATTGTTATGTTTTAAATACTGATCATAGAATAAACCGGAAGCATCAGAAATCCAACCTGTATATTGCTTCCAAAAGTCCTGCTCCGCTTTAATATCAGCCATCACCTGGCTAGATAACTTAGCTTTATACTCCTCAAATTTAGTCTTATCCACTAGATACAACGTTCTCAATAAATAATTCGTACTTTCATAATAGGCCGAATACCTAAACCAGAGATTATTAGCATCCTTTAGCTTTACAAAAGCAATAAAATTACATTCATCTTCAAACCCTATCCCCATTTGATGTGATAACTCGTGGGCAACCGTAAAAGGATAACTTGTTAAAGGCATGTCGTAATTAACATGAGCCTCATGACTAAATGGATTGAAATAACCTGAGACACCAAAGTAAGACGCCAATGAGCCAACCAAAGGCTTCTTAATTCTGACTTGAGTTTTAGACAACATATTAAATAGGCTATCCTTTTCCATTATATCCTGGACCTTATGATTAGCTTCTATCCTATTTTGGTTATTTAGATTCAAGTTTTCACGAATTGTATTAACTTCTTGGATATGCCTATCCAATACATTCAAATGATCCTCCAACAAGATGGTATCTACTTTAATATTTAGCTGTTGATGAATTGGAAGTCTATAATAATTTAATGCCCATGAAGCATAAAAGACAATATATAAGGTCAAAAGACTGGCAACAATTTTCAAAAATTGCTTAGCAGCCTTAGAAAAATCCTTTTTAAATAGGAATACAATAGACTTAAAGAATAATAAACCTAAGGCAATTACGATCAGAGCATAGACCAAATCACCAATACTAAATGGGATCCAACCAAACAAAAACTTAGGTATATAGGAATAAATAGGATAAATAAGTCTGCTATACCCATATTCAATCCAATGCGGGTTACTTTGAAAAATCTGCAATGCAAGGATTAGCAAAATACAAATACCTACCCATTTATAGTACCTGAAATTTGACTTTGCCTTCGCCATAATTAAGACTCGTTTTCGAAATACAATTTATAGTAATTCATACCTTTATCCTCATCATATCCTTGTTCTAATAACTCGCGTTTCCCATGTACATATATATGAAAGTTCTTATCTAACTTCAATACTGATTTATAACTACTTGTCATTTTTTTTACTGCCGGAGCTGCAATGTCAAAGTTAGATTGAAATGGAGTTTCAAACTCTTCCTCAAAATTACTCTTATAGTCTTTAAATAATGAAATAGCATCAGGATTACCAATAACCTCTTCATTGAATTCATCCTCTATAAACGTTTCTTTATTTTTAAAGTAGTTCATGGATTTATTTAACAAATCGATTTTATCAGCCTTATCCATATCGAAAACTTCATCAATTTTCTCGGTGACAAAGTTTTTATACACTTTCATGAGGTTACCGGTTTGTTGGAAATTATCATTTCTTGTCTTTAATTTCAAGAAATCGTCCTTCCAATATACGGCTTCCGATCCATTGGTTTGATCAACGCATAAAACCTTAAAACCCTCTTCTTCTTCTACATTAACAATAACAACTCCTTTATCTAGCTTGTTGATGTTAATTGCTTTTTCTTCATAATTTACCCCTAATCCATTCGCCTGCGGATAAACTTTCAAATAGGCTTCTTTATTTTCAGATTTGAAAATTCCGACAGCTTGATGTTCTTCTCCTTCTAATTGTACATTATCTAAGGCAACAACATATAATTCTCCAGATTTGATCTTTGGATGATCTGTTACCTCAAATAAGAATTTAGCTAGGGATTTCGAATAATCTAAAAAAGGGAGATCTCCTTTGAAATACTGTCTGGAAAAATAGTAAACCTCGTTTAGTTCCAAAGTATCGTTAGGATGATAAAATCTATATACTTCATTTGTCTTGGAAAAAGGTTTCATAAAATATTGCATGAGCAGATCAGACAGGGTTTCATCTGATTCAACATCTACTTCTTCATCCGAAAGTGTAAAATACTCGTCTTGGCTCTTATTTCCAACATGGTGGATAATCAAATGCTGAAATTTTGCATCTTGGTGAAATAACATATAAATCTCTTATAAATTGTAAATATCAATTGCAGACCTGTACGTGTTAACATGAGCATTAACTATGTCTTTAATATGTACAGAGTATCCGCCTCCCATACTAACCTCTACAGGTACCTTAAATTTTTTGCAGTTTCGAAAAACTATTTCATCACGTTGTCTACAGCCATCCATGCTGATATTGAATTTCCCTAGTTTATCTGTTGCCAATATATCCACACCTGATTGAAAAAAGACAAATTCTGGCTCAACCTCATCAAATAATTTAGGTAAAATATCATTAAGAAGGTTTAAATACGCTTCATCATCTATACCATCTGACAGAGCAATATCAAAATGGGATTTTTCTTTTTTGAAAGGAAAATTTCGCTCCCCATGAATGGAAAAAGTAATAATATCCTGATGACCCTCAAAAATATGTGCTGTTCCATTTCCTTGATGTACATCTAAATCAATTATAAGAATCTTTTTAGCGATCTTATCATGATAAAGATAGGCTGCAGCTATTGCCTGATCATTTAGCAAACAAAAACCTTCTCCAAAATCTCGACCTGCATGATGAGTACCCCCGGCAGTATTAAAACTAACTCCTTCTTTTATCGCTTCTAAAGAAGCCTTGATACTTCCATCAATTAAATAACGTTCTCGGTTAACCAAAGATTCCGACATTGGAAACCCTATTCTTCTTACCATTTTTGGATCTAAACTCAAATTGAGTAAATTATCGGTATAAGCTTTATCGTGAGCTAGGTAAATAACTTCTTTATCAATCAATTCTGGTTCAAAGAAGTTTTCTGGCTGTACAAGACCTTCATAAATAAGTTGTGCCGGGACAAGCTCATATTTCATCATCGGAAATCGATGACCTTCCGGTAAAGGATGGATATAAGCAATATGATGGGCAATTTTTAGCAATTCTTAAATTTTGTAACGAAGATATGGAATCCATCCTCAATTTGAAATCCATGTGCAAAAAACTTCTAAAGCCTTGATATTTCCAAAATATTAAGTTAAATTTAAGATAACTTACAGTATATTAATACTCAACATTATACTGTTTAACCATTATAAACAATTAATCCACAGGAGGTTTCTATGCTTAACAAAAAAAACAACTCCTCAAAAGACCATTTTCATTCATCTGGAAAACATCCTTTTATTAAAAAAATTAAAGCGAAGCTTATCGCAGAACGTCCAAAAGATCTTCTTAAACTTGTTTTAGAAGATTTGAGGGCAAAAAACTATGTTTTTAGTAATAATTAGAAGATTCTCACAAACGAATTACTTGTATTACTGTTATTATGGTAGGTGTACCAAAATAAAGTAGTTCTATGGTAATTGATATTAATTCCCTTTTAGGAGCTGAAATTGTTAAGACAGAAGAAGACTCCAAAACACAAAGCCTTTTTGTAACCCTATTATTAGATGAAGAGGGTGATCATCATGCTTATGAACGTAAAATAAGATTTGATCATGTTACTCATTACTCTCGTTCTGAAATAAATCATGATGGGTATCCTGTAATCCTTGAAATCTCAGAAACTGTTCCAGACATTGAAAAATCTTTTGATAATGATAATCAGAGAAAACGTTTTAAAATAGATACCACTTCCGGAATCATTATTTTAGAATTCGAAAGCTATGAGATTATGGAGTAGTTTTTGTAAAATATCTTTAGCTTTAAAAATACATTTTTTGCATGCTGCTAATAGATATTCATACACATCGACATGCTATACCTGATTCAGGGATAGTTACCATACCTAACGTCATTGTTTCAAAAGATTTAATAAGTAGAACCCCTTGTAGTGCAGGTATCCACCCCTGGTACATTGATGAGGATTTTGAACGTCAATTTGAAGCTTTAAAGCTTTATCAAGCCAAAAGCGGGGTGATTGCCATTGGGGAATGTGGTTTAGATAAAATGACATCAATGCCATGGGAAAGACAAATCATAGCTTTTGAGAGACAAATACTTTTGGCAAATGACTTAAAAAAGCCTCTTATAATTCATTGTGTAAAAGCTTATTCCGAAGTATTCAGTTCCTTAACTGTTAGGCAGAACAAAGTTCCAGTCATTCTTCACGGATATTCCAAAAGCTGGGCATTAGCCGAAACACTATTAAAACATGGTTACTACATTTCATTAGGTCCCCATATTCTTAAAGGAGGAATGAAAGATGTAATAACAAATATCCCTTTAGATCGTCTTTTCTTTGAAACAGATGATAAGAGTGTAAAAATCTCTGAAATTTATGCGTATTTTTGCCGCGCCAGAAACCTGTCTATGCAGGATCTGGAACAGCAGGTATTGCTGAATTTCAAGAAGGTTTTTAATTATATAATAGAGGAATGATGGATATGTCATGGCTCTCACGTACCGAAGCACTTGTCGGTAGAGAGGCGCTGGAAAAATTAGCTAATTCACATGTAATGGTTCTTGGCTTAGGTGGTGTAGGATCTTTTGCTGCTGAATTTATAGCAAGATCAGGAGTAGGAAAAATGACGATTATAGATGGTGACACGGTTGACCCTAGTAATCGAAATAGACAATTGCCTGCCTTGGCAACCAATCATGGCCAACCAAAGGCACAAATCATGCGAGAGCGTCTTCTTGCCATTAATCCTGAACTTGAACTGAATGTGGTACAAGAATTTGTTCTTCCTGAAACCATCCCTAACTTATTAGAACTGAAACCTGACTATTGCGTAGAAGCAATTGATAGTATAACACCAAAATTATTTTTTATTCGCCGTGCTTTGGAAGCTAAAATCCCTTTCGTTAGTTCCATGGGAGCTGGTGGAAAATTAGATCCCACTCAAATAAAAGTAGGTGATATCGGAGGAACATATAACTGTAAACTTGCACATCATATCCGTAAAAAATTAAAGAAACACGGAATCAAAAAAGGCGTTAAAGTGGTTTTCTCAACAGAATTACCAGATAAGGAATCACTTTTATATACTGATGGGAGTAATTTCAAGAAATCAGCCTACGGAACAATGTCTTACCTTCCTGCAGCTTTCGGTGGCACTTTAGCTTCTGTAGCTATCAGAGACATCATGGGCGAATAAGAAATTGCTTAAATAAAAGTCTCCAAATAAAAAAAACATGGTTCGTCAA
>JBEBRZ010000033.1:0-34267 GCA_040394615.1 Sphingobacterium mizutaii | reverse complement strand
AGCAGTTGGTAGCTCGTCGGGCTCATAACCCGAAGGTCATCAGTTCGAGTCTGGTTCCCGCTACTACTAAGGTTTCGATCGAAAGATCGGAACCTTTTTTTTGCCTTATCAATAAGGCTGTAATAGTATAAAAAAACGCCGAGGTAATCCCCCGACGTTTAATATAAACTAAAATTTATTTTATACACTTGCTAAGCCATAAATTGCTTCTTTACTTTCCAGAACAGAAGTGCCCATTAAGTATTCATCTACTTTTCTTGCACACTCCCTTCCTTCAGAAATTGCCCAAACTACTAAAGATTGTCCTCTGCGCATATCTCCTGCAACAAATACCCTGTCTACATTGGTTTTAAATTCGGTTTCTGTTGCGTCTACATTGCCACGATCCGTTAATTGAACGCCGAGTTGTGCTAATAAACCCTCATGCTGTGGATGTAAGAATCCCATTGCTAGTGTTACTAATTCACATGGAATCTCCCGCTCTGAGCCTTCTACCTCTTTAAAAGATAAAGGTCTTCCGGAAGGATCTGTCTCCCATTCTAGATCAACTACGAGGGCTCCCTTAAGATTTCCATGCTCATCGCCTAAGAATTCTTTGGTACTGATACTCCAGTGTCTTTGACAACCTTCCTCGTGTGAAGTCGTTGTTTTTAATAACATGGGATAACTTGGCCATGGCATCCCCGCTGTACGTGCTGTCGGAGGTGTTGGCATCAATTCAAATTGAGTAACCGATTTTGCACCATGTCTGTTGGACGTACCGACACAGTCTGAACCTGTATCACCACCACCGATGACCAACACGTTCTTATCTTTAGCATGGATTTCTTCAACTTCAATAGCAGAGTTACCAACGCGTTTATTCTGTTGTTTTAGAAATTCCATTGCAAAGTGAACTCCTTTAAACTCTCTGCCGGGAATATTTAAATTTCTAGGAATTGTAGATCCACCTGTAAGTACAATTGCGTCGTACTGATCTAATTCTTTTACAGGAACGTTTTTACCAACCTCGGCATTCGTTCTGAATTTAACACCTGATTGCTCCATAATCTCCACACGACGGTCGATGACTGATTTGTCCAATTTAAAATCAGGAATACCATAGCGTAATAATCCCCCCACTTTATCATCTCTTTCATAAACCACGACGTCATGACCTGCTTTATTCAGCTGAGCAGCCGCGGCTAAGCCAGCCGGACCAGCACCTATAATAGCTACATTTTTCCCGGTCTTCAGGTAGCTCTTATGTGGTTTTACATAACCCTTTTTGTAAGCAATCTCAATAATGTGTTTTTCAATTTCTTCGATAGCTACAGGGTTCTTGTTGATGCCCAATACACATGCTGATTCACATGGAGCCGGACAAATTCTACCTGTAAACTCCGGAAAGTTATTGGTGGAAGAAAGAATAGTATAAGCTTCTTCCCAGTTACCATCATATACAGCATCGTTGAATTCCGGGATAACATTTCCCAAAGGGCATCCTGAATGGCAGAATGGAATTCCGCAATTCATGCAACGCGCTGCCTGATTGTTTAGTTGATCATCACTGAATGTGTGAACAAATTCTTGATAATTCTGTTTTCTGCTTTCCACAGCATCTTTCTGAGGAAGCGCTCTTTCAAATTCTAAAAATCCTGTTGGTTTTCCCATGTTGATGTTCCTCCGTAATTATGCTGTAACTAATTTCTTATTCAATACGTTCTTGTACTCTTTCGGGAATACTTTTATGAAGCGGTTTTTCTCTGTCGCCCAGTTGTTTAAGATCTCATTTGCTCTCTCACTCTTGGTTAAATGGATGTGGCGTTTCAATAATGAAATAATTGCTGATTCATCTTCTCCTTCTAATGGATCTAGATCCACCATTTCTTTATTACAGTTTTCTCGGAATGTACCTTTAATATCATAAATCCAGGCAATACCACCACTCATACCGGCAGCAAAATTTCTTCCGGTCTCACCCAGGATCAATGCTCTTCCTCCCGTCATATATTCACATCCATGATCGCCAATTCCTTCAACGACTGCGGTTGCTCCGGAATTTCTTACGGCAAAACGTTCTCCTGCCATACCATTGATAAATAAATGACCAGAGGTAGCTCCATACAATGCAACGTTGCCGATAATAATATTATCCTGAGGTACTAATGTGCTTTGTTTTGCTGGATAAATAGCTAATTGAGCGCCTGAAAGACCTTTACCTACATAGTCATTCGCTTCCCCTTCTAGTTCAAAGGAGATCCCTTTTGTATTAAATGCACCAAAAGATTGTCCTGCAGAACCTTCAAACTTGAAGTTAATGGTATTGTCCGGAAGTCCTTCTGAACCATAAAGCTTCGATATTTCATTTGATAACATAGTGCCAATCGTACGATCAGTGTTTTTAACATGGAAGGTTCCAAAAACAGGCGTTTTTGCTTCAAGTGCCAATTTTGCCTGGTTTAATAGACCCCAATCTAAAATCATGCTCATGCCATGGTCCTGTTCTTCTGTATTGTAAAGCGTTTCTCCATTTGAGTTCGGAGCCACATAAAGGATTTTGGAGAAGTTAATTTTGTTGACTTTCCAATGTTCCAGATTTTCTCTTTTCTTCAAGAATTGAGCCTTACCAACCATCTCATTGATGCTTCTAAATCCTAGTTCGGCCATAATCTCGCGCATTTCCTCTGCTAAGAATCTGAATAGATTAACAACATCCTCCGGTTGACCGGTGAAGAGCTTACGCAATTCAGGATCTTGAGTCGCAACACCAACTGGACATGTATTTAGATGACATTTGCGCATCATAATACATCCGCCGGCAATTAGAGCTGCTGTAGCAACACCCCACTCTTCGGCGCCTAATAAGGTTGCAATAACCAAATCTCTTCCGGTTTTCATCTGTCCATCTGCCTGTAGAACCACGCGGCTACGAAGTTTATTTTGAACTAAGGTTTGATGTGCTTCTGCTAATCCTAATTCCCATGGAAGTCCTGCGTGTTTAATAGAACTAATCGGCGATGCGCCTGTACCCCCATCATATCCGGCGATAAGAATAACATCAGCGTGAGCCTTAGCTACACCTGCAGCAATAGTTCCTACACCAGCCTTTGAGACTAGTTTTACATTAATACGTGCTTTACGGTTTGCATTTTTTAAATCAAAAATCAGCTGTGCTAAATCTTCAATAGAATAAATGTCGTGATGGGGAGGAGGCGAAATTAAACCTACCCCCGGGGTTGAGTGCCTAACTCTTGCAATCCAATCATCTACTTTGTGTCCAGGTAACTGACCTCCCTCGCCAGGTTTAGCCCCCTGAGCCATTTTGATTTGAATTTCATCTGCTTCGGTCAGGTAATTAGAGGTTACCCCAAAGCGTGCCGATGCTACTTGCTTAATTGCAGAGCGCATCGAGTCTCCATTTGGTAGTTTTTTATATCGGATTTCATCTTCACCACCCTCTCCGGTATTTGACTTTCCACCAATTCGATTCATGGCGATTGCCAAAGTGCTATGTGCTTCGTGAGAAATGGATCCGAAAGACATGGCTCCGGTAGCAAAACGTTTCATGATTTCACTAGCAGGTTCAACCTCATCGATAGAAATTGAGCTACGGTGTTTTGCGAAATCTAACAGACCTCTTAAGGTGAACATGCGTTCCTTTTGATTGTTAATTAAGGAAGCATATTTTTTATAAGTTGGAAAATCATCTGTTCTACATGCTTGCTGTAATAAATGAACAGTTTGAGGATTCCATAAATGCCCTTCACCTCTACGCTTCCATTGGTATAAACCGCCGTCAGGAAGCAAAGTAGGGGTAACCCGACTGTTTTCAAAACCTCTCCAATGTTTTGCTAAAGCTTCTTTTGCAATGTCATCCAGGTTTAGTCCACCAATTCGGGAAACAGAGCCACAGAAGTATTTATCTACCACTTCAGCATCGATTCCCAGAACCTCAAAGATTTGGGCACCATGATATGATTGAAGGGTAGATATACCCATTTTGGAGAATATTTTTAATAAGCCATTACATACCGCTTTTACATAATTCTTTTTCAATTGATCCCAGGTAAGATCCGTGTCTAGTTGAGCAGTCTCTTTCATGGTACGGATACCTGCCAAAGCCATATACGGGTTGATGGCAGTAGCACCAAATGCCAGAAGACAAGCAAAATGATGGACTTCCCATGCGTCTCCTGCCTCCACAACAAGTCCTACAGCACCTCTGTTGCCTGTTTTAATTAAGTGGTGATGTACAGCAGAAACAGCTAAAAGGGAAGGGATAGCGCAGTGTTGAGAATCAATTGCACGATCTGAAAGTATAATTACCTCGAAACCATCACGAACAGCGTCATCTGCATAACGACAGAGTCTCTCCAATCCTGCTTCTAAGGAACCAGGGTTGCCATCTGCGCGAAAGTAACTTTGGATTGTTTTCGCCTGGAATACTCCGGTATCGATAGAACGTAGTTTTTCGAGTTCACTAGAAGTTAGAATAGGATGCTCTAATGTAACACAGTGGCAGAATTTTTTATCCTCAACCAGGATGTTTCCTGAGTTGCCAATAAAAGTTGCCAAACTCATCACCAAACGCTCTCTTATCGGGTCGATAGGAGGGTTGGTTACCTGAGCAAAAAACTGTTTAAAATAACTTGAGATATGTTGTGGTTGATCGGATAATACAGCTAATGGTACATCCGTGCCCATCGAACCAATAGGTTCATACCCCGTAAGTGCCATTGGTGTTAATATAGTCTCCAGATCTTCTCTGGAATAACCAAATGATAGTTGGTATTTAAATACAGATTCTTTGGATAGATAAGTAAATGTTACCCTTGGATTCGCTAATTCTTCTAATTTAATTTTATAGTTGTTAATCCATTCTCCATAAGGTTGTTGACGGACAAGTTCACCTTTAACTTCTTCATCGGAACGAATTTTTCCGGCATCCATATCCACAACAAAGATTTTTCCCGGTTGTTGTCTGCCTTTTTTTATGATTAAAGATTCGTCAATTGGTAATGCACCGGCTTCTGACGCAACAACAACCCGATCATCCGAGGTCACGGCATAACGTAATGGGCGTAGACCGTTACGGTCAAGTGTCGCACCAATAACATTTCCATCTGTAAAACATAAAGCTGCAGGACCATCCCAAGGTTCCATTAAAGTAGCATGGTATTCATAGAAAGCCTTTTTCAAAGGGTCCATCTGTTCGTTTCCATCCCATGCCTCAGGAACCAGCATCAACATTACATGCGGTAAACTGCGACCACTGTGTAATAGTAATTCGACAACATTGTCTAAACATGCTGAATCGGATTGACCGCGATCTACAACAGGAAGTAATATCTCCATTTCTTCTTGTGTGAAATAGGGCGATGAGTAGGCGCGAACCCCGGCATAGAACCAGTTTAAGTTTCCGGTCAAAGTATTGATCTCACCATTATGAGCAATCATACGGAACGGCTGGGCTAATGACCAGGACGGAAAGGTATTTGTTGAGAATCTTGAGTGAACTAATCCAAAAGCTGAAACCACTTTAGGATCCCTTAAATCCTCAAAATATGTTCCTACTTGATAGGTTGTTAATTGTCCTTTATAAATAATGGTTTTGCAAGAAAGTGACGCGATATAAAGAGGGAGCGGATATTCCTGATGTTGTTTGATTTTTTGGATAATTAAACGTCTTAGAACAAATAATTTCCTTTCAAAATCTTCCGTATTTGCTACCCCTGTAGGGCGGGAAATAAAGAACTGGACGATTTCCGGTTCGGCACTTAAAGCAGTAGGACCTATACCTTCACGGTTTACAGGAACAGTTCGGAATCCCAATAGCTCCATATTTCGGTCTTGAGCTGCTTCCGCAATAACTTCGCGACAAATCCGATTCATTTCCTCTTCCTTTGGAAGAAATAACATTCCTACCCCATAGTATCCTGGTTCCTGTAATTGGATACCTAATTTGATACATTCTTCCCATAAAAATTCATGGGGTAATTGAATCATGATTCCGGCACCATCTCCTGATTCAGGATCACATCCACAGGCCCCACGATGTTCCATGTTTTCCAACATAGTAAGCGCATCCTTTACCTGTTGGTGCGACTTCTGCCCCTTTATGTGAGCTACAAATCCAACTCCACAGGCATCGTGTTCAAACGCTGGGTTATAAAGTCCTTCTTGCTGCATTGTAATATGATAATTAGAATAAAATAACAAACGAGGTTGCTAATATACAAATAAAAACATGAAATAATTACGATTATCATAAAAAATGATTCAAAAGATTGAAGTTAATATAAAATTAACCCTGTTTGGTAATTGAAATTGTATTTGTTTCGCTATTAGTATGAAAAAATGGAATATCATTCGTTACATTTGTTATTCCAACTAATAAATTATGCTAATCAAGGAAATTGAAATTTATAGACTTAGTATCCCAATGGAACCCTTTGTCATAGCAACGGGGGTGATGGAATATGCCCAGAATACTTTTATTAGAATTATTACTGACGAAGGAATATATGGCGTAGGTGAATGTTCTGCTTTTCCTATGATTGTTGGTGAGACTCAAGATACCTGTATTGCAGTTGCTCAGGATTTTGCTAAAATTTGGCTTGGAAAAGATCCTTTGCAAATAGAGGAGAGAATGGCTGAACTACATTTATACATTGCAAAAAACAATACTATTAAATCTGCATTTGATATGGCATTGTATGATCTCGCAGCAAAGAAAGCAGGAGTTCCTTTATATCAATTTCTAGGGGGAAAGCCCAGAGAAATTGTAACGGATATTACCTTAGGAATTTCAAGTCCGGAGGAGATGGCATCAAAGGCAAAAGCTTTGCACGATACTGGGGCACAAGCATTAAAAGTCAAGCTGGGAAAGAAACCGCAGGATGATATTGCCAGAATAAAGGCAATTCGTCAAGCAGTGGGTTTTGACATCCCTATCCGAATAGATGCGAATCAAGGCTGGACGTATGTAGAGGCTGTAGAAGCTTTACAAGGATTAGAACCTTTGAAAATTCAATTCTGTGAACAACCTATGAGAACTTATAATGATCATTTATTGGCACAATTAAGATCTGAAACGATTGTTCCGATTATGGCTGATGAATCGGTTTATGACCATCACGATGCGGATAGGATTTGTCGCACCGATGGTTGCGACTATATCAATATTAAATTTTCCAAATCTTCAGGTATTGCAGAGTCTTTAAAAATTCAGGCGGTTGCTCAAGAGTATGGAATTCCTTGTATGATCGGTGGCATGCTGGAAAGTAGGTTGGCACTTGCGGCAAAGGCCCACTTTGCTTACGCAGCGTCGAATGTGAAATTCTATGATTTAGACACCTGCATGGTTGGTCATTTAGAAGACCCTGTAATCGGCGGTATTCAGTATGATGGCTATGCCATCAGGATTACGGAAGGACCTGGAATAGCGGCTGATATTGACCCCGCATTTCTCGAAAAATGTGAAAAATGGTCTGTTTATTAATTTTTTAACAAATGTTAAATAACGACACTTGGAGCTTGGGAACAAGCGAAATAATTATCATAGCGATACTTATTATTCTGTTATCATTCTTTGTATGGCTTTTTTCTAAACTTTTGAAGCGAAAGTGAAGACCCTACCCTAAGGTATTCTTGAAGAAATGACTACCTTTGTAGACATTTATTCGAATATAAGATTATGAGTACACAAAGAGGTCCTATTTCTCAATTTATTGAGAAAAATTATCTTCACTTTAATGCTGCTTCATTAGTAGATGCTGCGAAAGGTTATGAAGCCCACTTAGCGGAGGGCGGTAAAATGTTGGTTTCATTGGCTGGAGCAATGAGTACTGCAGAGCTTGGTATCTCATTGGCTGAAATGATCCGTCAGGATAAAGTTGCCATTATCTCTTGTACTGGTGCTAACCTGGAAGAGGATGTCATGAACCTGGTTGCACACTCACACTACAAACGTGTTCCCAACTACCGTGATCTTACTCCACAAGATGAGTGGGAGTTGTTAGAAAATCATTACAATCGTGTAACCGATACGTGTATCCCTGAAGAAGAAGCTTTCAGAAGATTGCAATCTCACTTAGAGAAAGCTTGGAGAGATGCTGAAGCTGCCGGAGAACGTTATTTCCCACATGAATTCTTATACAAAGTAGTGCTTTCAGGCGACTTAGAACAATACTATGAAATTGATCCTAAAAACTCCTGGATTCTAGCTGCTGCAGAAAAAAATATTCCTATCATCGTACCGGGATGGGAAGATTCAACTACAGGTAATATCTTCGCTTCTTATGTTATTAAAGGAGAGTTGAATGTTCATACTGTAAAAACAGGTATTGAATATATGATTTACCTGACAGAATGGTACCGTGCTAACTCAGCTGGTAAAGGAGTAGGGTTTTTCCAGATTGGTGGTGGTATCGCCGGTGATTTCCCAATCTGTGTAGTGCCTATGATGTATCAGGATTTAGAATGGCATGATGTTCCTTTCTGGTCTTATTTCTGTCAAATCTCTGATTCTACTACTTCATACGGGTCTTATTCAGGAGCTGTTCCTAATGAAAAGATTACTTGGGGTAAATTAGATACAGAATCTCCTAAATTTATCGTAGAATCCGATGCAACTATCGTGGCACCATTAATCTTTGCTTGGGTATTAGGTCAATAATATTTAACGAACAGTAATAGAAAATATATTTTGGGTAATAATTTAACAACAGATAATCCGGTAGCCATTCAGGCATTAATGTCTGAGACTATTTTTGCTATCCCGGATTCTGTCATGCCCATTGTAGAAACACAAAACGTTAATTCAAATCATACGACTCCTCAACAGGGCCATTTCGAGGCTTCTGCTGAGGAATTTGTTTATCAGGGAGATAAAACTACAGGTGTTTTGTTTATTCTCCGATATCCTGAATTTCCCTATTTCTCTCCGCAGGCTGAAGAAGCTTTCCTCAAAACGATTGGCGCTTTACAATTAAATGCTGGCAATGTTGCTGTGGTTAATCTAGCAAATCCGCATAACCCCAATGAATGGAAGCGAATCATGGAATTCTTTCAACCTAAAAAGATTACCTTACTAGGAGTGGAACCCACTTCTCTGAACTTACCTAAAATAGAACATAATGCATATATGCGCGGCAAGATCGCAACAGTTTTCAATACGTTCAGTTTTGAAGAGATGTTTGCCGATGTGCAAAAGAAAAAAATGTTCTGGACAGAGTTCAAAACCTTTATTCAATCTTAAGTTTCCACGGATTTAATTTATTTCAGTATTTGACTAAATAGAATGCTATTTTTGAAGCAAATATATTTAGCTATGGAATTAGTATTTGCTACCAACAATGCCCATAAATTAGAAGAAGTACAACAAATGATAGGTGATCAATTTATACTTAAATCGCTATCAGATATTGGTTGTCATGATGATATACCCGAAACAGGAGTGACCTTTGAAGAAAATGCAAAACAAAAAACAGATTATTTAGTAGCGCGATATGCTATAGATTGTTTTGCTGACGATTCGGGACTAAAAATAGATGCCTTAAATGGTGAGCCGGGCGTTTATTCTGCTCGCTATTCCGGTTCCAGGGATATGGAACAAAACATTGATCTGGTCTTAGAAAATCTTCAGGGTAAAACGAATCGCAATGCCCGCTTTAAATCGGTTATTTCTTTGCATTTAAAAGGTCAGCAATATTTCTTTGAAGGAACAGTAGAAGGAAAAATTATTGATAAAAGAACCGGAACCGATGGTTTTGGATATGATCCGATCTTTATCCCTGATGGTTATGAGATGACCTTTGCTGAAATGACATTAGCAGATAAAAATAAAATTAGTCATCGTTCCAGAGCAATAGCCAAGTTGGTAGAATTTTTAAAAAATAATTAATAAATGATTTAAAAAAAGAGACTGCCCAAATCGGGCAGCCTCAATTAATATATTACTCAGTAAATCTTAATTACTAACGTTTGGATTTGTAATTACTTCAACTAAAGGTATCGGGAAAATATAACGTTCATCAGTTGGTTGTACTAATCTACCTGCTCCATCAGAAGGAATTGGCATATTTCGACGTTGTAAATCCGGAACCCGCAATCCCTCACCTAAGAACTCTATTCTTCTTTCCAGTAATATGGCATTAACTAATGCCGCTTTATTAGCGAAACTTGGAAAAGTATATGAGGCATCTGATCGATTACGAACAGCTCTCAGTAATGCTAAAGCTCGGGTTTCAGATCCTGCTTCTGCTTCTGCTTCCGCCAGATTTAATAAAACCTCCGAATATCTCAATACAGGAATCCAATCTAAGAAAGGAGATGCTCCAGAGAATTTGGTAAGTATATCCAATTTTCCATCTGATGACTTTCCAGTAAGATTATTCTTACGATCATCAGTTGTTGGCCATGCCGCCTCACCAAAGATACCAGTAGATGATAGTGAATATTCAATATTACCCTCATTATAATAATATCCCAATTGATTTTGAGTTCCCGCCACATTGGTCACTTCAAAAGGGAAGTTTAGTATTCTTTCGGTATTGGAATAATTAGTAAATACAGCAGTGATATCTGGTGCTAATTCATGGGTAGACCCTGAGCTTGATTTAAAAGGTGCTGCTGTGCTGACAATTTTATTAGCTTCAGAAATAACTTTGGGGTAATCTTTCATCGCTAAATAAATACGGGTTTTATAAGCAATTACAGCATTCGTATGAACACGGATTTTGTCGTTACCACCAGCAGTAGGGACCTCTGTTTCAGCTTCATTTAGATCCTTAAGAATTTGCGTGTAAATATCTTTAACAGGACTTGAAGGAAGTTCATTGTGTTCTTCGTTTCTTTCTGCGAGTAAGCGCAGAGGAATTCCAGCGGATGCCCCGTTGTCCGCAGCATAAGGTTTTGCAAATAATTGAACCAATGAATAATAGGTTAGGGCTCTGATAAATTTTACCTCACCGATAAATTGCTTCTTCTTTTCAGCAGAAATGATATCAGTTCCGACAGATTCCATATCTTCTAAGAAGATGTTAATACGGTTAATTGTCAGGTATCCCCTCACCCAGAAATCTGCGACATAGCTATCTGTCTCATCATTACTGAATTGATAGGTCGAATACCCGGTTACATTATTTCCTCTTTGATTTTCAAATTCCTCAGAACGGATATCATTGTATATCAAATATCGTCCGCCATAAAACTGTCCGTTTTTAATGGAAGAGTAGATACCATTGACTTGTGACTCGATTCTTTCCTCTGAGGATAATGCAAATTCACTAGGTATTGCGAGCTCAGGTGCAAGTTCTAAAAAACTATCCTTACAAGATGATGCACTGAATATTAAGGGCGTGATAACTAAAAGCCCTACTAATTTATTTTTGATTTTAAATCTTCTCATGATACAAATTATTAAAAGCCTAAATTAAGACCGAAGGTAAATGTACGTCCGTTAGGAATTGAGTTCCGCTCAACACCTGAGTTTAAGTTTCCATCACCATTCGATGATATCTCCGGATCAACCCCGGTGTACTTCGTAATAATAAAAGCATTGTTTACCGAAGCATAAATTCTTAAACTTGAAATACCGGAGTTACCAAAGATTGTGGTTGGTAAACGGTATCCTAAAGAAGCGGTTTGTAATCTAAAGAAATCACCTTTTTCAATATTATCTTGTATAGCAAAAGCAGATCCGTTGGAAATATTATCACCATAGATCGCTCTTGGTATATCAGAATTCGTATTAGTAGGAGTCCAGGCATCTAACATATCTACCGAGTTATTCCATATACGTTGATCTCTTAAACCTGCACGTGTTCCGTTATAAATGTAGTTACCTCCTGAGAAGGTGAAATTCAAAGTCGCGTCAAAAGCTTTGTATTGAAAACTATTATTAAACCCTCCAAAATAAGTTGGTAAGGTGTTTCCTAAGGCGATAGCATCTCCGGCAACAGAACCAGCCACTGTTCCATCTAAATAGGAATATGAAAGAAATCCGGGAGTATTTGGTGCATTATGAAGATATTGAACTTCTTTTCCGTCTCTGTTTATAAAAATTCTTCTTCCGTTTTCAGGATTAACACCATTCGTTGGAACTGCGTAAATTTGAGCTGCAGATTTTCCTACTTCTGTAATACTGGTTGTCTCTAAACCGGCAGTAGTAGCAATTAATGGCCTTCCTTCATTATCTAATGCCGTGACCATGTTTTTGTTAGTAGAGAAATTTAGTGAAGATGTCCATTTAAAATTCTCATTATCAATCGCTCTAATGTTTAAAGCAAACTCAAAACCTTTATTATACATAGATCCTATATTCATCAAGATCGAGTTTCCCGGAATTCCTTTGGAAGGTGTTTGAGGAACTGCTAAGAGCAAATTGTCATGATCTTTGTGGTAGTAACTAGCTTCAAGCGTAATACGATCATTAAACAAGCCTAAATCAATCCCAAAGTTTGTTTGATCCGCTGTTTCCCATCCTAACTCTAAATTACCGGCCTGGCTAAAGACTATTCCCCCCAGATTGCCATAAATCTCAGGATTATAGGTGTCAAATGAACCATATGCATTTGAAATATTACTATTTCCTACACGACCCCAACTAGCTTTTGCTCTTAAATTTGATACAGTATTGGCCAATGAGCTTCCTTTAAACCACTCCTCATTCGAAATTGTCCAGCCTGCAGAAACACCACCAAAGTTACCCCACTTTTTCCCCGGTGCTAAAGCGGATAAGCCATCCCTTCTGAAATTGGCCGTTAGGTAATATCTGCTGGCATAATTGTAGTTTAAGGAGGTAAAATAAGATTCAATGTTCATTTCGGTAATTCCATTTCCACCATCACTATTGGTGATGTAACTTCCTTGAAATTGATCAAAATAACCATCGGTTAAGTCATATCTGATAGCTCCCCAATTCTCTAATCTTGTACTTTGAGCTTCATGACCCGCCATGGCTGTAAAATTGTGGTCACCAAAGGATTTGTTATAAACCAAGGTGTTAAAAACTAACCAGTTGTTGTTTTTCGCATGGTTATTATAGGCATAACCATTATAGCTATAGCCATCACCATTAATAGGGTTCCAGAATTGTTGATTTTCTGTATTTCTTAAATCCCAGGTAAAATTGGTGTTGAAAGTTAACCCCTCCACTAATTTTATCTCGGAGTTGATGTTAGAGAAAAATCTGTTGGTTTCGGAAAGGTTTTTGTCTAAATCAATAATAGGAAGAGGGTTCGGATAATTGGGAGCCAATACATTCGCACCTTTACCAATCGAGCTACCTGTCACATTGTAGTCGCCGTTTTCTAAGTACGGAGAAACGTTTGGTGCTTGAACCATGGCAATCCGCCCTAGACCGGAAGTATTGAAAGCCGCACCTGCTACTGAACCTGAATTGGGAGAATTGTTTGCACTATTGGTGAAATTAAGGTTAGCGCCTAATTTCAGCCAGTTTGTAAGTTTATGATCTATATTTGCTCTAACTCCTTTTCTTTTGAAGCTATTATTTATTAAAATACCATCCTGATCAGATAGATTCCCCGAGAAATAATATTTCGTATTTTCATTTCCGCCTGTAACACTTAAATTGTGATTCTGTGAGATACCATTTCTATATACATAGTCATTCCAGCGCGTGTCAACAGAATTTCCATTGGCATCTATTGTCGGGAAAAATCCCCCTGCTGCAGGATATCCTGTGGCAGAAAGACCAGGGTTTATCTCTCTCGCGTTTGCAATTGCTGCATTTTTATGCCCTATATATTGTTCTGCATTCATCAATTCAGCCAGACGTACAGCTTTTGAACTACCAAACCAGCCATCATATGATACTCGCGCTGCTCCGGATTTACCGCGTTTAGTGGTAATTAATAATACCCCTGCTGCAGCCCTGGATCCGTAAATAGCAGTTGATGCTGCATCTTTTAGAATATCGATAGATTCTATATCTTCAGGATTTATATCTCCTAGCGGATTATTTGCTGAAGAGTTGGCTGATACATTTCCTGTTGAAATTGGAATACCATCTACAACTACTAAAGGAAATGAGCTTAAAGATAAAGAACTCAGACCTCGTACTCGAACAACCGGTGGATTGTTTAGAACTCCGCTTGGTTGAATAATATTAACACCGGAAGCTTGACCAGTAAGGCCTTGGGTAAAGCTTTGTAGAGGACGGTTTGCTACTGTTTCACCACCCACTTTTGAAGAGGATCCTGTAAAGTCCTTTTTGGCTTGTACCAAATAACCTGTTACAACTACTTCGTCTAATTCCTCATCACTGGATGATAATTGCACATTAATAACTGATCGATTCCCAATGTTTGTTTGAAAAGTTGAAAACCCAATATAAGTGAACGATAAGGTTCCACCGTTGTCAGGAACGCTAATAGAATAGGTACCATCTCCGGTGGTTTGTGTTGCTGTTGAACTTCCAACAACGCTTACTGACACTCCGGAGATCGGACTGCCATCCGCCGCGGAGGTTACCTTTCCGGAAACCTGCCGGTTTTGCGCATAAGAACTGCTAATAAGCAGCATGCAAAGCGCAAGAATGCTAAGTAATCTTTGTTTCATGTGTTGTTAAGTTTATTTAGTTAGTAAATTATTTTAGTTAGATTAAATATTTACTGGTTATTTGAGATTGCTCTAGAAATAATCTCTGCCTTTAAGATGTTTAATAAATTTTTATTATTCAAACCATTTTTCTCTGAAAATTTCATAAAAATCAATGTTTTAGTCTGAAAGTAAATTTTATTGGTTAAATATAATTAACGGATAGTGTTAATATTTTATTAGTATTTAACATATTAACATGGTCTTATATAAAAAAACAAAAAATAATATTATTGCACTGATTTTGTTGCTTATTATTAAATGTGGAAGATTGTTTAATAAGTTCTTGTCCGAAAGGGAATTGTAATTATTTATTGTCCTTTTTTTTTAATTTTTCCTATCATTTGTAACAATTTTGGGAAGTTTGTTACAAAGAGGGCGTCAAAGAGCTGTCTTCTTGATTTGGGGTATTTACTTTTTTAAACTGTCAGGAACAGTTTTTAATGTACTATCAATTTTTGTTTTTAAGGTACTATCTTGAATAGTCTTTATACCATTGATTGTACTGTCTTGTTTTACTTTCACGGCACTGCTATCAGGTGTTAATTGTAAGTTTGTATCTGAATTGGTTTTCAAACTTGTGTCCGGTTTACTTTCAGGAAGTTTAGTCGGGCTGATAGCATCTTCATCTTTAGATTGTTCAGAATCCTGTTCTCCGTCTTTATCTTGTGGGTCTGGTAAAGCAGTTGCTTTATTACGTTTACGATTCAACATGTCTTCAACAGATTTTGGTCGATCTTCAGGTTTCCACAAAAATCCCGGCAGGACTTCAATTTCTTGTGTCACTAACCTAAATGGGTAGATTTTCTGATCTACTTTCCGTATTGACTTATAATCATGGATTTTCTTGCCATCCATTTTTATCTTGATTCTACTGCTGCGGTCATGGAACATCTCTGTTATCTTATTGGTTTTGTCATTAGTAACAAAAACTAAGTTCTCGGCATTTCCATCCACGAATATGCGATCAATATTGTTGTTCGCAAAAAAGGCCGTAATTTTTCTTCCTTTGAGTTGGTTGAACTTAAGGGTGTCAAGGACCGCATTGACCATGAAGGCATTATCTTTCAGTAACGCATTGTCCATTTTATTGTTCTTAATCTGCATATAAATAGTATCTGCATTGATTTGAGAACCTTCGGACCAAATCATTGGCGAACCCATAAAACGGAACATCGAATCGACCATGCCATAATAAACAGAATCTGCGACAGCTTGTAAATCAGACTTAAAAACACGGACATTATAATAAGCTTTGACAATTCTTGTTCGAGCTGTATCCGCATATATCTCTGTCGAATCTTTTAACAAGGTGTCTGTTGTTTGAGCTACTTTTAATGCATTATTTATGAGACTATCATGCTCCAGACCTGTTGGCATTACAGCATTCCTTCGTAACACAGAATCTGCTTTGTTAATTGATTGAATGCTTGCTGAGTCTACAGGTTTTGGCTTCACTAAGGCTTTCTTCGTGCTGTCAACCGCTGGTTTTTTGATAGTCGGGATTTCCTTCTTGGTACTGTCTGTCTTAGCCAATTCTTTTACAGCACCATTATCCAAAACGGAAGAATCACCGGTACTAAATAATTCTATTTCTTCAGTGTCATCATCACCATAATCTACATCAGTATCATCTTCAATTTGTCCTCCGTCCCGATCTAATTTTAAATCTAAAGGTCGATAATCCCTCACAAAAATTACTTTGGAAAAGAGCGTGTCGGCTGTCATATAAGCCGTGTCTATTTTCGTCTTTTGTTGTATTGGAGGAGGGGCTAAACTATCTACTTTTAGAGTATCGTCTGTGACGAGCGTAATATCATTGTTTTCTTTGGGGAGTTCTTCCGCCTTCTCTTTTTCTTTTTCCTTTTCTTTTGCTAATCTCCGTTGTTCTCTTCGGGACAGTGGTTCGGTTTCGGCTGAATCAATTTGAAGTGAATCTTGACTGTTATCTGTAGAATCCGATTGGACAACATATTTAATTAATGGTTTGTCCGTCATCATAATAGATTGATCAAACTCCAAATATCTCCCTTTCTCCCCACTGGCATAGAACTTATCTAAAGTATCTACAAAGAGTACATTTCTAAAGGCTTCACCTATTCCTTTTTCTCGGTCGTAGAATAGACTATCACCCTTTAAGAAGCGACTTCCTTCGGTGTATAAATTATTCTTGCTGAATTTAGCAACACCAAATGCCGTGTTATAAGTGCCTTTTTCGGTGTATAATTTCTCTCCTTTTCTACCATTAATATTGGTTGGTCCAAAGAAAAAAGCATCCCTATACATCGTGTTGTATTGCATGGTATCCGTATAGATAATCGTGCTTTCATTCCTAACGACTACTTTATTATTAAAATAGGCATCTTTGGTATTCTCAAAATAATAGGCTTTTTGAGAGGTAATTGTATCACCCTGACCAACGATTCTTCCACCTCCTGTATAGGTTCCTTGTTGGCTACGAAGATTATATGTTAAGTAATTGGTAGTGAGCGTAGTTTGATCATCTACCATCTTTACATTTTTCGTAAGAACAGCATGTTGTGACGAAGCATTGTAATGAAGGTGGGTTCCTTGTATAACAGTACCGGAAGGTTGGGTGATGACGATGTTTCCATGAGCTTCGAAAAACTCATTGCCAATTTCATCCTTGTACAAATCACCAGAATCTGCTGCTAAAGTTGAACCTTTATGTTCATAAACCGCATTATAACTACGCAGTATTTTTTGATTAATAAATCTACTGCTTGATGAGGATACCAAACGCATAGGAGCATTGTCAGATGAAGAAACAGGTGTAAATTCATCTTGCCCATAGCTAGACAAGCATATCATGCTTATAAATAGTAATAATAGGTATCTCACAAGCGCAAAAATATAGAATTAATTAGCAAAAATTTGTTAAACAATAAATTTTAATGCCTCAGACGTTAGATTATATATAATATGTAATTTTGAACTATGTCAATTGTACAAAGATTAATCCATTTCATTCAGGAAAAACGATTATTAGCTAAATCTGACCGAATTCTACTTGCAGTTAGTGGGGGTAAGGATTCCATGTTGATGGCTAAGCTATTTCATGATATGGGTAGAGAATGTATTATTGCTCATTGTAATTTTCAATTAAGGGCTGAGCATTCAGATAAAGACGAAGAATTAGTAAGAGAGTATGCTCTTCAATTAGGATTTCCGGTATTTGTCAAGCACTTTGATACTGAACATTATGCCAGTGAAAATAAAATCTCGATACAAATGGCAGCAAGAGAATTGCGATATGCCTGGTTTGAAGAACTAAGACAGGAGCAAGAATGTTCGGTTATTGCGATTGCCCAACATGCAAATGACCATATAGAAACCGTTTTATTGAATTTAACCCGGTCCACAGGGCTACAAGGTCTTTTAGGAATACATGCTAAACGGGATAATATTATCAGACCCATACTTTTTATGAAGGCAGAAGAAGTTGAGCATGAAGTAGGACGATTAGAGGTGCCTTATCGTGATGACCAATCTAACTTCTCCACAAAATATGCAAGAAATAAAATCCGATTGGAAATCATTCCTAAGTTTAAAGAAATCCAACCTGATTTCGAATCAATCCTTGAACAGAATATAAAACACTTCGAGGAAAGCTTTCAATTTATCCAACATGAAGTAAGTTTAAAGAGAGCTAAATTATTTCACGAAGAAGGTCAGTATATTAAGGTTAATAAAGATGAATTAAGAAAATATATACATTCTCCTTATTTCCTTTTTGAGTTGTTCAGACCTTTTGGTTTTGCACGAAATATAATAGAAGATTTAATTTCGGTATTTGATCATGGAATGGGGCAGTTATTTGAATCGCCCACATATGAATTATTGTTGGATAGGATGGAACTGATTGTAAGGAAAAAAGCAGGGGAAAAAATAAAGGAACAAGTTCTAAATTCCATTGATTCTGATATTAATGAGATACTGGGGAAGCGATTTTCGATAAATGATAACGAGCCTTTTCAAATAAACGAAGATAAATTCCGCGCTCAGGTAGATATGGACAAATTATCTTTCCCTTTAACTATTCGTTCATGGAAAACAGGGGACTCTTTTAAACCTTTAGGAATGTCGGGGTCAAAGAAGTTGAGTGATTATTTCATTCAGGAGAAGCTGAATAGATTTGAAAAAGATAGGGTTCCTGTTTTAGTTAATGCAGATGGAAGCCTTATCTGGGTAATCGGAATGCGGTTAGATAATCGGTTTAAAGTGACAGAAAATACAAAGAAAGTACTTACTTTAGTATATAAATAGCAATTATGGAAGAGCAAACCTTATTTCAGGAAAAGCAATACCTCGGAAGAGATTGGACGTGGATTAGTGTAAGACTGATCCTAGCGATGTTTTGCTTTGTTGCCTACTATATAAACTGGGAGCATGTGATCTCTCAGCAATTATTCTTTATTGTAGGAATGGGTATCCTGATTGTCTCCATCATCATGTTGTACATGGTTAGTTATAAAACAACAGTAACTAAAACACATGTTATTTTGAGTGGTCTATGGACAACTAGTTTAGTTAAGATCGACCTGAACTCAATCACAAAAGTTGAAAAGAAAAGATATTCTTCTTTCTTTTTTAATAATCCTGTATACAATCTACATAAGAATGGAAAAATTAGATTCTATTCCGGAGGTAAAGAGGCTTTATGGTTAACGGATCGTGACGGACTTGTCTATGTAATTGGGTCTCAGCATCCTGTGCAGTTATTGCAGGCTGTCTTAGGAGCAAAAGGTGAAAAGTGAAAAAATGTTAATTGAGATTTTCTTGACAATCGGCTTCTATTTGCTTTCGATATTTTATTAAATTTGATAAAAAGCATTTAAAAATGACATTTATATATTTCTTAATATCTGCAGTTTTATTTTACTACCTATTCAAAATAGGCGTGCGCCTACTTATGCCATTCTTCATGAGAAAGATGGCAGAAAGAATTATGAAAGCCGGACAAGGTCAATATGCAAATACAGGCCAAAATCAGCAGAACTATAATGATCCTTTTACACAATTTAAGCAGCAGCAACGTCCTGATGGAAAAGTTCATGTAGACTATATGCCTCCAAAGCAAGATAAACCAAAGAAAGGCACTGAAACTGCCGGAGAGTTTATTGATTTTGAAGAAGTAAAATAAAGCATAGCCCACCGAAAAAGCATATCTTTGTTTCGCTATGTGGCTGAAACATCTATCCCTCTTAAATTTTAAGAACTACACTGATTCTTCGTTAGATTTTCTGCCCGAAACCAATGCCTTTACAGGTCAGAATGGTTCGGGTAAGACCAATCTCTTGGATGCCATTCATTACCTTTCCCTCTGTAAATCTTATTTTAATCCCATCGACTCCCAACACATTAAAAAAGGAGAGGACTGGTTTATGGTTCAAGGTCAATTTGATAAGGAATTGGTCTGTGATATGGTATCTTGTAGCTTAAAGAAGAACCAAAAAAAACAGTTTAAAAAGAACAAGAAAGAATATAACCGTCTGGCAGACCATATCGGTCAGTTTCCATTAGTAATGATATCGCCCAACGATAGCTTTATTATTATGGATGGGAGTGAAGAACGTAGAAAATTTATTGACAACGTTATCTCTCAAACCGACAATCATTATTTGGATATTCTCATTACCTATAATAAAATACTGCTCCATCGTAATACTGTTCTGAAGAATATAAAAGAAACCGGTGTTTTTGATCTCGGATTATTGGAAGTCCTGAACTTTCAATTAATCGATGCCGGAGAAAAGATATTCAAAAGAAGACAACAATTTATGGAAGAATTCCTTCCGGAATTCCGTAGGTATTATCAGTTCCTTTCCGATGATGTTGAGCAGGTAGATCTCGTCTATGATTCGCAATTGCTAAGCCATGACTTTCTGGAGTTATTAAATAAACAACTTGATAAGGATCGTGCATTAGAAAGAACTACGGTAGGTATCCATAAGGACGACCTTCAGTTTACTATCCATGATGGAATGCCATTAAAGAAGTTTGGATCTCAGGGTCAGCAGAAATCATTCCTGATTGCTTTAAAGCTGGCACAATATGCTTTCCTCAGAAATAGAAAGCAATACAAACCCCTCTTATTGCTGGACGATATCTTTGATAAGCTCGATGATCAAAGAACAAAAAAACTTATGCGGATGGTTTCTGAAGATGAATTCGGACAGATATTCCTAACCGACACTGACTCGATAAGAATAAAGAAAATATTTCAAGAAATAGGCAAGCCTATTCGTATCTTTGATATTCAAGGAGGGCACGTAAATGGCGAAGTATAATGATGATTCCTTTAGGAGGAGCGACGACATAACAATTAAGCAAGCAGTGGATAAATTGCTTGATGTATATCGGTTGAGACGCAAATTCGACGAGACATCAATCGTTACAGCCTGGCCTGACCTTATTGGAAAAGCAATTGCCAACCGAACCCAACAAATCTATATTAAGGATAAAAAATTATTTGTACGCGTCGAGTCTGCTGTAATTAAAAATGAACTAGCCATGATGCGTAAACAGATAATCGGACGAGTGAATGAATTTGTAGGTACTGTGGTAGTCGAAGAGTTTATTATACTTTAATTCTTTTACTTATTTATGAAATACTACCTATCAGCACTGATGGGCTTTATTATCTGGGGTACTTTCGCCTTGGTATTAAAACCTCTCAGTAGTTATGCAGCTCTTGATATCTTAATTCACCGTGTACTTTTTGCCTCTTTTTGTATCCTTTTGGCCTGCTTTATTTTTCGGAGAAAGCAAACGCTCGAAAGTATCCGATACATTAAATCCACCTCAAACAAGGAAAAATCAAAACTCTTTATTAATGTGCTGGCTAGTGCAGTCCTTTTAGGGTTGAATTGGTTCTTATTTATCTATGTCATGAACGCCGTGAGTGTCAATGCGACCTCATTAGCCTATTTGATCTGCCCAATCTTAACAACGGTGCTAGCCAATATTTTCCTAAAGGAACACCTGAATAAAGGACAATGGTTTGCTGTCGGGTTAAGTGCAATCAGTTGTTTAATATTAGCTTATGGACATTTCATCGATCTATTTTATAGTTTTATCATTGCACTTTCCTATGCTGCTTACCTGATTTTGCAAAAAAATAAATTCCAAATCGACAAATTCTTCTCCCTAACTATCCATATTTTAATCAGTACTATTCTATTATTACCTATTCTTTCCGTAGTAGATGCTTCGACCGTCAAATCCAATGAGTTTTACATATACATTTTGATTATTGCAATTGGATATACCATTATCCCATTGTTCTTAAATATATATGCACTCAAAGGTTTGGACTCTTCAGTGGTTGGAATTCTATTATATTTAAACCCAATCATCAGCTTCTTCCTCGCCGTTCTTTATTATAAAGAAGCAATCAATCTCATGCAGATTATCGCTTTTTCTATGATATTTTTAGCAGTTATTATTTTTAATATCGCCTATATCTATGAGAGGAAAAAAACGAATCAATTAAAACTGAATAGTATAGCTAAAGAGTAAAGAGATAATTCTATAATTTTACTGGGCTTAATACCAACAATAAATAATGAATTTTAAAGATCAGTTACTTCAAATGTTTGAAATCTCGGATGATCAGGCTGAGTTGATTATTTCTAAATTCATACCTGAGACTTTGGAGAAAAATCAGCAGTTCCTTCAGGAGGGTAAGACATGTACAAAGCTAAGTTTTATGGAAACCGGAATTTGTAGAGTATATAAGTTAACCGAATCCAAAGAAGTTACCCAATGGATTGGATCTGAAGGCTACTTTATTACCGATCTTGCTTCTTTCTTCTTCGATTTTCCTGCTAACTGGTCAATTGAGATGTTAACTCCCGCAACCCTGTGGACACTAAATAAATCAGATTACTTAGCAATTCAGGATAATATTCCCAATTGGAATGTGCTTGAAAAGCGATTTATAGCGAAGTGTTTTCTGCAAATAGAAAGCAGAGTCTTTGATTTTATTGCACTTTCTGCAGAAGAACGATATCTAAAATATTTTGAACAGAATAAATCATTATTCAATCAAGTTCCTTTACAGTATATAGCCTCTGTTTTAGGGATGAGTCCGGAAACACTAAGCCGAATCAGAAATAAATCATCTTCTTGATAAATGTCAAGAGGATACCATTTGTTCCACACTAACTTTGTGTTATGAAAGAACAAATCGAAGTACAAATCACGATCAATGCTCCTGTAGAAGTTATCTGGAAGGTTTTATCAGATTTTAAGAGTTATCCGCAATGGAGCCCTACTATTGCAGAATTCTATGGAGAACCACAGGTTGGAAAAAGGACAAAAGTATTGTTAACACAACCCGGGGGTACCGGCATTAAAATGAATCCTATTTTTCTAAAGATTGCCGAGAATAAAGAATTGCGTTGGAAGGGTAGCCTGTTTGTGAAGGGTTTATTTGATGGAGAGCATTATTTTTTAATAAAAAGAATTTCCCAAAATCAATCCCAGCTTATTCAGGGAGAGTGTTTTTCAGGACTTCTTATTCCTTTCCTCAAAAAGATGATTCATGGAAATACGAAAAAGGGATTCGAATTATTTAATAAGTCTTTAAAAGAAAGAGTGGAATCAGGATTATAAATAAAGATCCAGATCACCTTTTCCTTCCCTTAATACCTCGAAGTCTCCTGAAGTAACATCAACTACGGTAGAAGCCACATTATCGCCATAACCGCCATCGATTACCAAATCTACCTTGTCTTGATATTTTTCATAAATCAATTCCGGATCGGTTGAGTATTCAATGATTTCATCTTCATCATGAATGGATGTGGTCACTATAGGATGCCCAAGTTCTTTTACGATGTCTCTAACAATATTGTTATCAGGGACACGGATACCAACAGTCTTCTTTTTTGAGCTTAATAGTTTCGGAACCTGACCGCTTGCATTAAAAATAAAAGTAAAAGGTCCTGGGAGTGCTTTCTTTAATACTCTAAAGACAGCAGTATCAAAAGGTTTGGTGTACTGCGATATATCGGTCAGATCGTTGCAAATAAAAGATAGGTTAGCCTTATCCGGTTTCAACCCCCTGATTGCACACACGCGCTCTATAGCCTTTTGGTTGGTAATATCACAACCTATCCCATAAACTGTATCGGTAGGGTAGATGATAACTCCGCCCTTTTTTAAGATAGCAACCGCTTCTTCGATAGCTTTCGGATTAGGGTTGTCATTATATATTTTTATTAGCATGTGCTTCTCCGTCAATATTTATAAAGATACTTAGTAAACAAAAACCGTCAAAATAATGTTTTGACGGTTTTTGTTGTATATATGTTTTTAAAATTCAGCGTTATTTGGTGTCCTAGGGAACGGAATCACATCACGTATATTAGTCATCCCGGTAGTAAATAATACTAATCGTTCAAATCCTACCCCAAATCCGGAATGCGGAACAGACCCGAATCGACGGGTATCTAAAAACCACTCCATTTCTTCCGTTGGAATACCAACCTCATTCATGCGGATAATTAATTTATCCAGGTTTTCTTCACGCTGTGATCCACCCACCATTTCACCAATACCCGGGAACAAGATATCCATGGCACGAACGGTTTGTCTTCCGTTCTCATCAATAGGATTCTGTTTCATATAGAAAGATTTAATCTCTCTAGGGTAGTCAGTTAGAATTACTGGCTTCTTAAAGTGCTTCTCAACAAGGAAACGCTCATGTTCTGATTGCAAATCAGCACCCCAATTTTCGATCAGATATTTGAACTGTTTCTTTTGATTCGGTTTACTTCTCAATAGGATCTCGATCGCTTCTGTATAAGTAACACGTTCGAAATCATTATCAATAACAAAGTTTAATTTCTCAATCAGGTTCAACTCAGAACGCTCATTCTGAGGTTTTGATTTCTCTTCCTCTAAAAGACGGTTCTTTAAAAACTCGATTTCTTCAGGACATTGTTCTAATGCATAACGAATAACATATTTTAATAAGTCTTCCGCTAAGTCCATATTATCTTCCAGTTCATAGAAGGCCATCTCCGGCTCAATCATCCAGAATTCCGCTAAATGGCGTGTTGTATTTGAGTTTTCCGCCCTGAAAGTAGGTCCGAAGGTATAAATATTCCCGAAAGCTAAAGCCGCCAACTCACCCTCCAGCTGTCCCGAAACCGTAAGGTTCGTCGACTTTCCAAAGAAATCTTCTTTAAAATCAATTTCTCCGTTCTCTGCACGAGGGATGTTATTTAAGTCCAATGTAGTTACACGGAACATTTCACCCGCACCTTCAGCATCCGAACCTGTAATGATAGGTGTATGCATGTAAACGAAATCACGTTCCTGGAAAAACTTATTTACAGCGAATGCCAAAGCATTACGCACTTTAAAGATAGCATTGAATGTACCTGTACGAAAGCGTAGGTGTGCAATTTCGCGTAGAAATTCCAGACTGTGTTTCTTCGGTTGTAAAGGAAATTTTTCAGGATCCGAATCACCAATAATGGAAACTTCACTTGCTTTGATTTCAACTCTTTGTCCTTTACCCAATGATTCTACTAAATTACCTTTTACACGTACAGCAGCTCCGGTTGTAATCCTTTTAAGGATCTCATCAGGAGTGTTTTCAAAATCAATGACTGCTTGAATATTATTGATGGAAGATCCGTCATTGATGGCAATAAACTGATTGTTACGGAAAGTACGAACCCAACCTTTTACAATAACCTCTTTTCCGAAATCTTCTGATTTTAATACTTCTTTTACTCGTGTATGTTCCATTTTGTAGAAAAATAATTTTAATGGTCGCCCTGTGGGCTTACAAAAATAGCCAAATTATTGATTTATGGTCTATTTTACCCAGCCTTTTTCAATAACTTCTTTCGCATGGTAAGTCAATATGGAGGTAGCTCCGGCTCGTTTAAAGCTCATAAGCGTTTCAAAGATGACCTGTTCATTCAACCAACCATTTGCAATTGCCGCTTTCAACATCGCATACTCACCCGAAACATTATAGGCTGCTATCGGTAAGTCAAAGTTATCGCTCAATAATTTGATGATATCCAAATAAGGTAAGCCCGGTTTTACCATTAAAAAGTCAGCTCCTTCTTGAGTATCTAATTGTGCTTCGATTAAGGCCTCTTTACTGTTAGCAGGATTCATTTGGTAAGTTTTCTTATCCCCCTTTTTTGGTGCAGAACCTAATGCGTCACGGAAGGGGCCATAATATGCGGAAGCATATTTTGCTGTATAAGACATTAAAGAAACATTGCTGAACCCGTTATCATCCAATAAATTTCTCAAATAGCCAATTCGCCCATCCATCATATCAGATGGAGCAATGATATCAGCTCCGCTTTCAGCATGTGCCAAAGCCATTTTTCCTAATACCTCTAATGTCTCGTCATTCAGAATTTCCCCGTTTTCTACGATGCCATCATGACCATCCGAACTGTATGGATCCATAGCAACATCCGTTACAACGCAGGCTTCAGGAAAATTCTTTTTTACCGCCTCAATTGCTCTTAAGTATAAAGTGCCTTTACGATAGCTCTCTGTCGCGTATTTGTCTTTCAAAGACTCTTCAACTGCAGGAAATAAATCAAACGCATTTAAACCTAATTTCAGACAACTCTCAACCTCACGAAGTAAATTATCAATAGAGTATCGATAAATACCTGGCATGGAAGATACCTCTACTTTTTGGTTGTCTCCATCTACAATAAACAATGGGAAAATCAAATTCGCTGCAAAAAGATGGTTCTCTTGTACCATATCACGCACTACAGCGGATTTCCTGTTTCTTCTTGGACGGTGTAACATGTTATTCTAATTTTATGTAAGCATAAAGGGAGGATAATTCCTCCCCCCTTTGTAATATTATTTTAATAGTCTAAACCAAATATGGCTTCTGCCAAACCAATTTCATCCGGTGTATAAGGCAATGTATATTTCAACCCTAACGCTTCAATAGCTTTAGCTGTTGAATATCCGATACAAATGATCTTCTGATCCGGATCAGCTAAGTTCTCCCGGAAATAAGCTTCCACATTGCTGGGGCTTGTAAAGATCATCACCTCCGCATTTGTTTTATCCACCTCTTCCTCAATTACGGTTTCATAGATAGGCATATCAATAACCTTCGTGTTTTCTGTCAGAGACTTCTGAATCGTCATCATAGAACTCTCCGCACGAGGTATTAATACTGTCTGTCCATCTACTAGTTTGGCAAACTCCTTAGCAATGCCTTCAGTGTCTATTCCTAAATTATCTCCTGAGAAATCTGCTACACGATTAAATTTGCGTAAGGTGTCTTCAGATCCTCTTCCCAAAACCGCAATCTTTGTTTTCTTCAGTATCCAAGGATCTAATTTAAAGAAGTGCTCAATCGCATTCTTAGAGTTGAAGAAAATCCAATCTGCTCGTTTTAAGATAAAAGAATCTAATTTATTGATAGTGGGAAAGATGCGGATTAATGATCTTGCATCTATATTTATTTCATGTTTCTTTAAATATCGGCCTAAGTAAGAGTTCTCCGATAAATCGCGTGTAATAAACACAGAAGAAGGTAGCTTTCTATCTTTTTGGTATTTCGAAAAAATCTTTTCAGCCAATCCTTCGGTCGTTTCCGACTCAAAAAATACTCGGTCAGGGAAATCCTCATTGGTATCAGCAATTGAGGTCCAAGACTGGAAAACTCCGTCTTTTTTACGACAATAGCTTCCTAGTGGTGCATGACATCCTGCATCAAATAAATTTAATACTTTGCGTTCAACAGAAATGGCTTCCGCAACCTCCTTATCATGTATTTTTTGTAATAAATCGAATAATTCCTGATCCGTTTCACGAATCTGTATGGCTAAAACTCCTTGTGCGGGAGCTGGAATAATTTCAACAGGGGGGATTTCTTCCAGATGGAAGTCCGAGAGATCCATGTTAACACGCGTGATGCCGGCCTTCGCTAATACAATCGCATCGTATTTCTCATCACGTAATTTCTGTACTCTTGTTTGAATATTGCCCCTTAAATCTGTGAATTCTAATTCAGGACGTAAAGAAAGTAATTGCGCTTTTCTTCTGTTGGAGGAAGTACCAACTGTCGCATTATGTTTTAAAGAAAGACGTTTTGTGATATCTACGCAATCTTTGTGGATAATTAATAATTCGGAAGGGTCTTCACGTTCAGAGACTGCCGCAATGATTAAGCCCGGCGGATTTACAGTAGGAAGATCCTTATGTGAGTGGACAGCTAAATCTATTTTTGAGGTCAATAACTCTTCTTCTAATTCCTTTGTGAAAAAGCCTTTCCCCTCAAGTTTATCTAATCGCAGATGTTGGATAATATCACCTTGCGTCTTAATAATTTTAATTTCAGCTTCTATTGATATTTCGGCTAATCGGTCCTTTACAAAGTTAGCTTGCCAAAGCGCTAATTCACTGCCTCGGGTACCGATGATTAGTTTTCTGTTCACGTTCAAAGATTTACAAGTAAATATTTCGCAGGCAAATTTAAGGAAATAGCCTCTTAATTCTGACTGTTTTGTGTCAGAATACTGAATATTTTAAGAAAATTTAATATTAATTGCTTTCTGATTCGGCAGATTTTACCAAGATCTCTTTTGCCATAACCATAGGAACTTTAATGTATTTTTTCTCCATATAGTTAATGACCTTGTTAAGCACTTCACGTGCCTGAGGATCTAACTGTTCTACTTCATTGGCAAAAACTTCAGACAATGCCATCGCTTTGATTTCCTTAATCTTCTCAGGAACCTCTTTCATAGCTACTTCTACGCGACGCTGTTTCAAGAGTGGAAGGAATTCTTTGATGTTTTGCTCAATGATTTTTTCAGCATTTTCCAATTCAGCATATCGTTCCTGGATGTTCTTTTCGGCAACTTGCTGTAAACTACTTACCTCGATGTATTGGATAGGGTATTTTGCTATTACCCCGGCATCGATGTCATTAGGAATTGCTAAATCTACAATTACCTTTTTGTCATCCTCGCCATTCAATAGGGACTTGTATAAGTCTTCATGAATAATCGCTTCAGGAGCACCTGTACAGGTAATCATCACATCAAATCCTTTTTTATAGTTTTTTAATTCACTCAACGGATAAACCGGTGCTTGCAACTCTTCTGCCAGAGCCCGAGCGTTCTCAACCGTTCTGTTGAAAATGGTGAAATTACTATACTTATGTTTTTTAAGGTATTTAGCTAAGTTTTGGTTGGTTTCCCCTGATCCGATAACCAGAATTCTAGGGTTCTCCTGTAATTTAACTTCACGTAGCTTACGGTAAGCAAGGGACACTACCGAAATAGGGTTGCGTGAAATATTGGTAAACGTATAAACTTCTTTTGCGGTCTTGACCAAGCGGTCCATCATCAGCCTTAAGAAATCACCTGTAAAACCAGCAGCTTTACAACGGTCGTAGGCACGACGTATTTGTGCCAGAATTTCTTTCTCACCTACAACTAAACTCTCCATTGAACAAGAGGTGCGGAAAAGGTGTGTTAAAGCGTCAAGACCTGAGTATCTGTTAACCTGTCCCAAATAACATTGCATACGCTCTGCAGGAACACAGAAATTCATACTGTCTAAAAATTGAACTACAAAATCATCGTTTAATTCATGCGAACCATAAAACACAAACTCAACACGGTTACAAGTACCTATGTAGAATATCTCCGGGATGTCTAAATTGTTTTTAAGGTTGATAAGGCGGCTATCCAACTCCTCATTGCATATTACCAAATTCCCCAAATCTTTTAGATCGACGTGTTTATGGGTGAACGCTATAACTTTTAAATTCTTCAAAGCCTAATTATTTCTCCAATAATTTTGTTCTGCAAATGTAGACTAAAACGGCATTGGTATTGTCAAAAATCTGTCAATAGAACGAATTTAGAACGATTATAAATAGTGTTAAAATAATGTTAAAAAGCTGAATAATAGTTAATTGTATAATGATTTGAAAAATAAATGTGATTACAATCATAAATCTGATAAACAATAAATGACATTAATTACAGTTTAAAACTAGCCTTTTCCTTTAAAATCATTCAATAGTATAAGCAAAACCCATTTATACCCCTTTTCTTATTCCTTACTATTTCTCATATTTGATAAAATAATTCAAATAATGAAAACCCTAAACAAACCATTGGCCATACTCGGTTTTTGCATCGTATTCTTTTCCGCAATTTTCTGCCCTTTTCTGAAAGTTCCATTAAAAGCAAACTGGAACCTCTATCAGGTAGATAGTGCTTTATATATGATTACAAATGGTTTATTGGGATTGTCAGTGCTACTATTCTTCATGCGCAGACTCAATGCATTCCGAATCACAGCATTGCTGCTGTGTGCATGGATCGTGCTCTCCTTTGTCTTAGTATTTTTCCAAATCAATAATTTCTTCGGATTAAAACTTATTGACGGATTACTTTCAAAAACGCTTAATCTCAAATGGGGTTGGGCCGTTTTATTAGCAGGAGGACTGTTAATATTAGCTTCCGTACGAAAAACTACCGCGGTCGGTGCGAAATAAAATGTTGTTTCAATTTGTCTAAACCAATATTCTCTTCGATTTTATCCAATTCATATAACCAGGCTTTTTCGGGTAAAACCTCGGAGTGTTCTTTTGAATTGATTAAATCCAGCGGTTTTACTTTGATGCTTTTTTCTATCGGAACTACCTCTTGATGTTGTCTTCGGGATGTCCGTAGAATCTGAAATTCTAAAGTTGGCCATTTGTTGATGGAAGAGAAGTTGCCAGTATAGATTTGGTTGTATTCTCGAGCAGGAACTATATTAGCAAAAATACCCGAACGCTTATTCCCATTTGATTCTGATACACTAACCAATAACTCAAAAGAGGTCTCATTCACAATGTAAAACTTCACTAATCCTTCTTTTTGCTCCCCCGTCAAAGCCAGGAAAATCCCTTTATCGATAAATTTACCGGTTTGGTTTACAGCTACAGGTTCATCATCTTCTTCCATTCTCATGTTTCCATGCACCAGGGTGATTTTGTCTTGCAGTACTGGGATTTCAAAGCCGGTGTCATCTGTGACACCTACCAATCCATTTTCCAAAAACGACGTGATATGACCTTCAATAGGTTCATCCACAAAACGTACTAAATCTCCTATCTTATAGTTCATCGTATACTTTCTAAAATATTAACAAAATTATGTATATCCTGGCGGTCATTATACAAGTGAATTCCAATACGAATTCCCGTTCCCCGCGGAAAACATTTTATACCACTGTTCATTAAATTGGGGTATAGTGCCGGATCAATCTGTACATTAATCAGAGAAGACCTGACTTCTCGCTCGGCAATATAGGGTAAAATTAAATCTCTTTCCAAAAGAAGCTCATAAGCCTCATTTGTTAATGTATTGATGTGTTGCTCAATGTTTTCCATGCCCAGTTTTTTCAAAAACTGCAGACTTTGTTGTAAAGTTCCATGGCTCAAATTATCCTGATGTCCCGGTTCAAAAAACGTGTCTAAGATACTTTTGTCTTTCCACATAGCAACCGTAGGCATTGGTACTTTGGATAATGATCTTTCCAGTCTTTCCTTCAGTGTATCGCTTATCAGCATGAAGCCATTGCCAAAGCCAGACAATAACCATTTATATCCGCTGGCTCCTAATCCATCTAATCCGGATGCCTGAAAATCGAATACTGATGTACCTAGGAATTGAGTGCCATCAGCAATAATCAGTAATTTCGGATATAAAGATTTTACCTTCTTGATAAAATTAAGATCTATTTTTAATCCGGAGATATACTGTACCAGACTCAAAACCAATACATCCGGCTTATGCTTCTTGATGGCTTTTAATAGACCCTCTTCTACCTTTGCTGAAACAGCTACACTATATTGCTTTAGCTGTCGGTTTACAATAGGATATTGCAGTGAAGGGTACTCGTCTTCTAAAACTAAATAATTATAATCTTTTGGTAACAGATCAATCAATGTTGCATAGCCAAAAGAAAAATTAGGTGTAAGGAAGGTGTTTTCTTTTTTTGAACCGAAAAAATCCGATACTGTATGTTTTACTTGATCGATAAATGCCGGTTGACTGTCTCGTAATAAGCTATTAGTGTCAAAAAAATCTTGATCCCATTGACTTCTCCATGCTTTAGTTTCCTTTGGGAGGAGCCCGTTTCCCGGAGAATTCAGATAAATGACATCATCAGGAATATTAAAGTGTTCTTTGAAAGTCATAAGGAATTGCATCTTGCGTCTGTAATATTGTTAAATAGTCTTTTTGTGTTATTATTTGTGCTCCCATTTTACGGAGATGTTCCGACGGTATCTGACAATCTATTAATGAAAAATCGAAATTTGTTGCCAGATAAACCAGAGCAACCTTGGAAGCATTGGAAACTTTGGAAAACATACTCTCCCCACAAAACACTTTACCTACCTGCACACCATACAATCCACCTATTAATTCGCCTTCCATCCAAACCTCAATACTATGCGCATATCCGGCTTGATGAAGTTGCGTATAGGCATTTTGCATATCAGCTACAATCCATGTTCCGTCCTGATCTTTCCTAGGCATATTCGCACAGTTTCGGATCACTTGTTCAAAGGATTCATCCAACGTGATCTTGAATCTATTAGATTTAAGAACTTGCCTTAGACTTTTTGATACCTTTAATTTCTTAGGAAATAAAACAAATCTTTCTAATGGAGCATACCAAAGGATTGGACTTTCTTCGTTATACCATGGGAAGATACCGTTTTCGTAAGCCAGCATCAATCTGTCAATCCGCAGATCACCTCCAACCGCTAATAACCCATCTTCATCCGCAAGAGAGGGATGTGGGAACACCAATTCCTTCTCATCCAGTAGGTAGGGCATTATGATATAATTTAATCTTCGTCCGGTTGTCTTGGCTCTTTGCTTATTTCATCAAAAATTTTGTCCATGTGCTCTACATATTCATTGGTATCGTCCAGGAAAAAATCTAATTGGGGTACAATTCGAGCTTGATTTTTAATGCGCGTTCCTAGTTTATAACGGATTTCGTTTGTCTTCGATTTGATATTTTCGAGGTCGGCTTTAGCAGTCTTGGTATTCAAGAAACTCAGGTAAACCCTGGCGATTGCTAAGTCAGGTGTTACACGTACCCTGGTAACCGTAATAAAAGCACCAGGAGCCCAAGAATTACCCTCCCGCTGAAACATTTCCGCAAGATCTTGTTGTATAACCCCGGCAAATCGTTGTTGTCTTTTACTTTCTGTTCCCATCTTCTGATTTGTATAAGGAAAGCTGCATTACTTTTCCATTAGTACAAATATAGTATTAGTATTTACTAATTACATAAATACTACCCAAAACTCTTATGCACGAAATGTCCTAAAGTGCCAAAAGAAACTCTCTCGGAGCTTACCCATATCTCACTCGTATCTCACCCGTATCTTGCCCAATGATACACCTATATTAATTGGGTGTGATATGGGAAATTAGTGTGCATAAAAAGTCCTAAATCTTATTTAGCTGGAAGTGTATTTACCATTTAATTATCAGAAAACAGACAGCAGAGCTAGTTGATGCCCCCATCAACCGTACATTAGGAATACTTTTTCGTGTCTGCTGTCTGTTTTCTGTTACTTTTCATTTCTTTAACATGGAATTGTACCTGATCTTCTAATCAAAATAATTTAAAATCCACCTGATCAAGGTGTAACTTATTACCTGTTTTCATATTGTTGAGGGTAGTTGTGAAAGTGGCATTTTTATCTTCAGGGATTTCTTCTAAGGTTTTTTCCATCTGTTTGATGGCTTCCTCTGGATTTCCGGATTTATATTGAAGAACCGAATAGAAGAATAGATCCTAAGGATCATTACTGTCTTTAAAAGCTGCATCTGCCCAATTCAGAACCTTATTGATGAATTCTCTATTGTTACTGAACCGTGCAACGCTCGTAGCATATTCTATTTTTTTACATCACTTACCGAAGTCGGATATAGCTTAATATATTCCTCCAATTCAGGCATAAATTTATCCCATAAATAGCCTAGCCGGAAGAAATTTAGCTTGATATAATCCATGATATCTTTCTTCCTCTGTGGAATTATTTTTTCAACTATTCTCAGGAAGTTTTTTTACAAGTTTCTCCAGTCTTTCTTTGAGTTCCTCAAATTGTAAATAGCTTTCCATCGAATAATAAGATTGGGCATCTTTTTGCTTTGCGTAATCAAGATAACGCTGTTCTATGGTTTTCTTATGACGGATATTGATGATTTTATACTTTAATGCAGTAGCCAGATATCGATCAATCTGATCTGAGAGGGTTAGGTTAGCTCTTCGTTTCCATATATCTAAAAAAAATTCCTGAACCAGTTCCTGAGCAGGAAAGGGGGCTTGTAATTTATTGCCGGCAACAGTAAATAGTTTTTCCCAATAACGATTATAAATTTCCGTAAACGCCCGGGAGTTATTCTCTTTTAGCAATACCAGCAATTCTGAATCAGTAAACTTATTCAAACTGGACATTGTTGATTATTCTAGCCATATAAACTTTTTGTGGTATTTTTCGTGTTAAATAAAAAGGATATAGAGCTAGTTGAGTTGGATCAGTTTCAAAACCTGTGGACTAAGCAAATAATTTTGTCAATCTGAACAG